>NZ_BAAJPH010000001.1:0-285 GCF_057538885.1 Alicyclobacillus sp. CIJ1
GTTGCATCGGAGTGTCAATGGGGTATAATGAAACCACAACCGAAGAACTTAATAGTCCATGTGACAATCGTCCATGTGACAGAAGGGCCTGCTGGTGGCGCAAACACTAGCAGGCCACGTGCTTTGTTATAGACTAAAACGCACCGCCGGGGAATGCAAGTCCCTCGGCGGGGGCGATGCGTATGGTCGTTAGCGCGCCATGAGTGCGCGGCGTGCGCCATCCTCTACGCCAGCTAAGTAGGCCTGCATCAGCGCGTCGCGTACTTCACTCCATTCGAGTTCGTA
>NZ_BAAJPH010000002.1:0-285 GCF_057538885.1 Alicyclobacillus sp. CIJ1
GTTGCATCGGAGTGTCAATGGGGTATAATGAAACCACAACCGAAGAACTTAATAGTCCATGTGACAATCGTCCATGTGACAGAAGGGCCTGCTGGTGGCGCAAACACTAGCAGGCCACGTGCTTTGTTATAGACTAAAACGCCCCGCCGGGGAATGCAAGTCCCTCGGCGGGGGCGATGCGTATGGTCGTTAGCGCGCCATGAGTGCGCGGCGTGCGCCATCCTCTACGCCAGCTAAGTAGGCCTGCATCAGCGCGTCGCGTACTTCACTCCATTCGAGTTCGTA
>NZ_BAAJPH010000003.1:0-13601 GCF_057538885.1 Alicyclobacillus sp. CIJ1
CGCCGGGGAATGCAAGTCCCTCGGCGGGGGCGATGCGTATGGTCGTTAGCGCGCCATGAGTGCGCGGCGTGCGCCATCCTCTACGCCAGCTAAGTAGGCCTGCATCAGCGCGTCGCGTACTTCACTCCATTCGAGTTCGTACAATGCGAGTTTTTCTTCCATTTCCTTCATGATGGTATCCAGGTTTCGGCTCTTCGCCATTGCGTCCCCCTCCATATGGAACTAATTCAGTGCTTAAATCCTCATCACATGCGCATTTTCACATTCAACGCGACATGATAAAGCCACGTTGAATCCGCGCAAAATCCACGTTCATTTACCCCTAAGCTCCATAGTCGCCAAGTCGATAACAAAGCGGCCAGAGACCAGAATATCGGTGCCGAGCAGACCGCTTACGCCATGTTTGGCCGCGAAGTCACGCGAAAAATCCATCGAGTGTATCGGGACTGTGTACTCACCAAGCTGAACATGGCCTTCTAAAAGCTTGTGTAACGATACTTCAAGGCCTCCGATGCCCTCCATGTACACAAACACATCTTCATCGTCAGCGGCGATGCCCATATCCTCAACCAAGTCCAGGTCAATCACCGAGTGCGCAGCCCCCGTATCAAGGAGCATGTTTGGGATGGCCTTAGATTGACCATAGACGGAGAGTATCATGGTGACGAATAACAATCCATCGCGATACTCTAGCTTCATTTCGCGACCCTCAGCGCGCCTGCCACGCGATGGATGGGGATAATCACTTCGTTCTGTCCAGTGTGATAGATGAACACTCCATCTCCGCACTCCCGCATGGCTTGCGTGGCCTCTTTCCCATCAGTCAATGGGCGTATAACGGCCATATCCTCGACGTGTATCCCATCCGCTTCCCGCCGCCATGAAAGCATCTTGAGTAGCATCCAACGGTTTGGGAATAATTCGCGCACCTCATTCCAACGCACGTTCTCACCTCCGTTCGTTTGTTCGTTCCTTACTACGTTCGTTTAAGTATCGCTCAATGAGCATTTCCACGACTTCGTACATGTTGGCTTCATCCATAATGCACTGTAGTTTCAACTGTCGATGAAGCTCCGGACGTAAATCAAAGCAGTAACGTCGGCGCTCCACCTTCTTTGACGAAGGAACGTTCGTAAATTCGCTCGATGTTTCCTTGATAGGTTCCAACAATTGCTCGTGTGCGCTTTGGTGCGCACCTTCGTTCTCACTCACTGGCTTGAGACTGTTGCGCAGCATATCGGCTTTCGACACGTTCCACCAACTCCCGTACAAACGACTCATACTGTTCCAAGGCCTCGCGGTCCACCTTAGTGGCATCCCGTATGCCAATAGCGGCGTACTCCTTGATACGCGCTTTACGTCTGATAACAGTATCAAAGACAAACTCCTGATACTCCGAACGCGCATCCTCTAGGACAGCATGGTCTAGGCTTGTCCGCGCATCAAGCATGGCAGGTAGGATACCTGCTATCACAAGGCCCGGATTGACCTTCTCTTTGACTGCCAAGACAAACTCAATGTATCGGTCTAAGGCGCTATAGCAAAACGGCTCACATTGCAAGAGCACCACGGCGTAATCACTAGCGGCCAGCCCGTTGGTCGTTTGCTCGCCTAGGTTCGGGGGCAGGTCAATCAGGATATAGTCATACTCATCCTTTACCTTGGCCAGCGTATCCCGCAGGGCAGTTCGATAATCGCCGCTATACTCGCGATGCAGCCACATCCCGAGACCTGCGAGAAAGTCCTCGGCTGGCAACAGGTGTAGTGTGTCGCTTATCGTCGTAATGTACGGGCGTGGATTTTGCTCCTGTATGGCTTGCAACACCGTCTTGCCAGTGAAGTCGTAAATGTCTCGGCCCGTCAAAAACTGCGTCAAATTCCCCTGCGAATCGAAGTCCACGGCCAGCACGCGGTGTGAACGCGATAACAGCCAGGCCGTTATCCCCGTGGTCGTGGTCTTACCTACACCTCCTTTTTGAATTCCGAAACTCACGGTAATCCCCACTGCCTCACCTCCCTAAAAAACGTATATTCGCTCTTTGGTTCTCATACTCCTGCTAACAAACGTTCGATGTTACGAATTAACCATCTAACGAACGTTCGAACGAACTTATAGACAAACGAACGATGGTATGCTATTCTAACTTCCGATAAGGTTTCATTATCAGAATCTAGAAATGAACAGGAGGAACCAACCATGGAATACCTTGTACCACGCAAGGAAATGGCGTTAGATAATAACCTTACCAACATTGACCAAAAGGCGAAAGAGTATATCACCCAGTCTAAGGCCTCAAACACCGTGCGCGCATACCGCAGTGACTGGAATCATTTCGCGACTTGGTGTGAGGCCAACGGCCTAACGCCCCTGCCCGCCACGCCGGAGACCATTGCTCGCTATCTAACGGCCATGGCAGACCACTGCAAGGTCAGCACCCTTCAGCGCCGTCTCGCCGCCATTAGCCAAGCGCACAAGGCCGCTAGCTATGGTGGTATATCGACCAGAGAGGAACCCCTGCACAGCGTGTGGCAGGGCATTCGCAGGACGCATGGGACGGCTCAGCAGGGTAAAGCTCCCGTGCTCACAGACGATATTCGCGCCATGGTGCAGACGTTGCCGGATACCATCCTGGGTGTACGCGACCGAGCCCTTTTGCTGATTGGTTTCGCCGGAGCCTTTCGACGCTCGGAACTCGTCTCCCTGAACGTCGAAGACGTGGAGTTTACCCGCGACGGCCTGGTGGTGCATCTGCGACGCAGCAAAACAGACCAGGAAGGGCAAGGTCGCGATGTAGGTATCCCGTATGGCTCCAATCCAGAGACCTGCCCTGTACGCACGCTACAGGCCTGGCTGGAGGCCTCAAGCATCACCACAGGCCCGCTGTTTAGGCCCATCAACCGCCATGGGCAAGTGCAGGTCTCACGGCTCAGCGATAAGGCCGTGGCGCTGGTAGTCAAGCGGTGCGCTGAAGCCGCAGGCCTCGACCCGTCGAAGTATGCTGGCCACAGCCTGCGCGCAGGCCTCGCGACATCCGCAGCCATGGCAGGGGTAAGCGAGCGGGCGATTATGGCCCAGACAGGCCATAAGAGTACGACTATGGTTCGCAGGTACATCCGAAAGAGCAGTCTGTTTGCAGAGAACGCAGCAGCGAGCATAGGATTGTGACTGTCTTGTGTGTTTCTTGTGTAAACGATTACCCGAATATAGCTGAGTATTGTGTGAACGATAGTGCGCACAATCAGACTGTTGCGCCGTTCGTCTCGGGCCATGGCTGTGAGCCTCCGGGGCATTACAGCCTGGTGCTCAGTGAGCGCATCGAGCACCTAGAGACGTTGGCGCTGATGCTGCATAAAGTCTTGCCCGACGCACGCATCGCGATTCTCACGGGGAACCTGCCGAAGCGTGAGCGTGAAGCCGTAGTAGCACAAGCGCACCGAGAAGCGTAAGGGCGTGAGCGGATTCCACACCCTTTATGGAAGGGCGGGTGGATAGCCCTCCCCTCCATCGCCGCCTATCAAACGCTCGCGTGATTTTATCCAGTTTTTGAAAAACTCAAGGAGGCTCACATGTGGAGGTGCAACCATGATCTTGCTCGCTTTCATCGCGACCCAAACCGCACTGTGTGGTGTGCGTGGCGATGGCTCGACCAACACATTGCAACACGCATTCGAGCACTTGAGCAGGGCGCTCACTCCCGCCGCCTGCTCCTAGGAGAGAGAGAAGGGCGTAGCTAATACTTACACCCTTTCGCCCATTGCGCTCACCCTGTCTTGTGGTATCATTGCACACAAGACCACAAGGCAGGGGTGGGCGTCATGCAATACGATGGGTGGAGCGTGGTGGCGCAGTATCGCAAGTGCGGAAAGCCGAATTGCCGCGTGTGCGCGGCGGGAAGAGGCCATGGCCCGTATTGGTACGGAACAAAGACCATTGACGGCAAGCGGGTGAGCAAGTATTTCGGGCGTCAATTGCCACAAGGCGCACAAGAGGACACACCAGACACGATACGGCGACTGCAACGGGAGTTAGCTCATGCACAAGCGGAAATCACCGTCTTGCAGGCCAGGATCGAGGAATTGCAGCGCGAGAACGAGGCCCTGCGCCAACGATTAGAGCCTCCAGCACGTGAGTTAACCCGCGACCAAGTGCAGGCGATTTGGGAAGCAGCGGACAAGAACAGCTATGCGCCCATTGTACGCGCCCTGGCGTATGACAGTCTCATGCGCGCACTCTTCCCCGACGACACACAAGAACACACAAGGCTACGTACAGGCCATGGGGCAAGGCCGTACATTTGCCCGTTTCGAGGGCCACGATACCGATTTGCGTCACCAGAAAAACTCATCGAGACAGCCATTCCATGGCTGCTCGAAAGCCATCTGAAATCACATGAGAACAAAAAACAGGCCGCCGAACGAGAGGCGGCAAAGGAACAGGCTGTGCGCAGGCAATTTGAGCATATGAGTGACATGGAGCTGATCAAGCTGCTCGCAGAAATGGACACCAGCCTGCACACGGGCGACATGACAGGATGGACAATCGATCGCCCGACACTGGAGTACTACCGAAAGGTCGTGGGCAAAATGATGGCAGAACGGACGCACGCAAGGGCTATGGGCAGAAAGCGCCCCTAATCGCCCTCTCTCGCCCTCACCTGCTCCATCAGGTTATATCCTACGTCCATGTCATTTGCATGACCTTATACGCCAAAATAAAGCGCTTACATGGGGGGGCAACACCACCACAGCCCCAATGTGGTGCGTTGGTGTGGCGTAGTGTGTGGGTGTGGTGTGTGTGGAGGAGGGGGACATAAGGCTTCGCCATGGCTGAAGCCCCCCTAAATATAAAGAGCACAACATGTGACACCTAATTCTTGGATTGGTTGACGAGCCGCCTTACTTGTTCATGGCTTAGCCCAAGCGCTTGCCCGATCTGTCTGTAGCTCATGCCCTCACTCCGCAATCTCAAGGCCTCCTGACGACGTTCCTCGGCTTGTCTACTCAAACTACTCAAACTTGACACGGACCCTTGTCGCGCAACGGCTCGCCATTTGGAATCACGTAGCAGCTTGCTTACGGCTTGTTGAGTAATCCCTAAGCGTTTGGCAATCTCCTTTTGCGTTAGACCTTCCTGCCGCAACATGACGGCTTCCTGACGGCGTTTCTCCACTTCGGCAAGGTACTCTTCGCGTGGTACTGCACCCTTCTTGCGCCTGTATCTTTCGGCCTGTAGCACTACACAAAAATGTAAGGGCAGTTCAACCTGCCCCTTCCGTTTCATTCACCAGTTAACAACTTTATCGCCTGCTCGATCCTCTTAATCCGTTTGTCAATAAACGAATCATAATCATTGTTTCTGTAAATAGATTCTTCAGTAGGAAGAAGATTGCTATCTAGAATACTTTTGAAGCGTTCCTTGGATACGATATTGAAAAAGTAGTCAGACGGTTCTTTATCAGATATCAACTTGTTTGAACTAGCCGGAAGAAAGCAGAAGTTACAGATGACATCAATCTTGTCATTGGGTATACCCTTGCTCTTCAAATATGCCTTTGGAAACACATGATGATATTCTTTTCTGTTATACGACGATAAAGCATTCCCTAAATCAATAGCATTTCCGTTGGTCAAATCCCGCGGCCTAAACTGTGCAAACAGAAGAAGTATTGCTCTGGCAAGCGGATTGGACTTGGAAAGCTTTTGGTTTCTTATCTGTGTACCAGTAAAGTTGGATTCATATTTGCGCAAATCGTCATAGTCATTATTTAATATCTTGTCAAAGAAGGCGATGTCTCCGTTCATTGCTTCGTCTGTAGCCGATGAGTATCGATTGGAAAACGTAGTCCTCCAGAACCATTTCTTCACGGCATCGCTCTGTTGATCGTTCAGATGATTTGTCCGTGAAAACAGATACGTTAATGGAACAATTTGTTGTGCTTTCGGTAAGAAATCATCAGATTTCACGTTGAATTGTGTAGAAATGAAGTCAATAGCCTGTTCTAAGCTTTGCTTAACCAATTCCGTCTTGTCTCTGACTTCACTCGGACTCAGTTGTAGAACTTCACTTGTTATGGTTGTTTTGTCAATAATTGAGCCAAAGCATTGCAGAATGATTTTTTCTTTTATGTTACCGAACGATCTTGTCTCCAACATATCGAAAATATCATCAAATACTTCCTTCAGGTGATAATCTTCTTTCCAAGTCCATGCAATCATAAGGTCCAGTGGCGACAATTCCGTTCCTCTGTTATTAATTCTTTCGAAAATGATTCCTACCTCAGTCGTCTCTCTCTTTTTAATAGTTACAGTTGGTATTTCATAGTTTTGGAATTGTGATTGTAACTCAGTAGCAAGCCTGGACTTGTCCTCGTCGTAGTTCCTAATCTCATTATTAAATTGATAGTTGTCGAACAATAATCTTAACTCAAGATTTGTATGGGTAGCATTCACCTTGGATTTATGAACAAATTTTTTATCGTCCAGATCAAAATAAATGTCAAATAAACTTATATCAGCGTCGAAGTCTGACTGGTCCTGCTCTAATCCTTGACAGAACACACCAAAAATCGTCGTGACCCTCTGTTGCCCATCCAAAATGTAATTTACAGGATAATTTGGTTTACTATCAGGTAGCTTAAATCCCCCTATATTTCGGCTGGATGGCAATTCCTCATTCGTTTCCCACAACAGGATACTCCCAATTGGGAAGTCATTATAGATACTGTCAAGTAAGTCAATTACTTGCTCCTGCTTCCACACAAATCCCCTTTGGAAAGGCGGGATCTTTATTTCGCCCTCGAGTATTTTATTTCTCAACTTATCTATTTTTATGGATGATGTGTTTAATTCGCCTTTGGACAACAACGCAAACACCCCGGTAGAACGAGATCTATCATGCGAGGATATTATAACATCAATTATCCGAGCCTTTTGCAGAATGACTTGTTCGGTAGAAGAGGAAAAAGAATTGTACCGCCTCCGCGACACATGCGGAACGCCGAGGAGGTGCTCGTACGAGAGATTATCACCGAAGGTATTCCTCTCCATCCAGGCCGGCGAAAGTCCGAATCTGTTGCGGGATAAGCTGCGTGCATGAAAGCGAGGGAGCGTGATGTTGAGACCGCACAGATCCAGGACTAAGCAGTTGAGATCGAACGACAACACGCTCCTAGACCGGGCGTACCTCGCGTTTCATGAACCGCCGTATGCGGACCCGCACGTACGGTGGTGTGAGAGGACGGGGGCTAGCCGCCCCCTACCGTGAAAATAGGCAAACAGACCCCTACGATTTCCATGTGCCGGACCAAATCGTATGCAGATGGCGGATGTTCATCCATCATCGTCTAGACGCGATGCCATTTTCATCATCCCGTGGCGTCGAACATCGACATGGACGTCTACTCAAATCAAACTTGACACGGCCCCTTGTCGCGCAACGGAGCGTATAAAGTTTGAGTAGGGGCTGCTCTCGGGAGGATTTTCCGGGGACAAAGAGAAGAGACCTCACTGACCACAAAAACAACCCGCGTTGCAGCGCGGATGAAGAGGTGAGGTCTCTTATGTTGGACATTCGACGCAGCTATGCAAGTTTCCTGTTGCTCGTGATGATCGCCGCCAGGCTGTCGCAACGTCCAGGGGATTTTGCGGTGCTCGAGGAAGAGGTTTCGAGGGCGCTGACCGATTTGGGGGCCGTGGTGATCACGTCGGTGCTTGAAGCTTGGGACGAGAAGCTGGCGGCGGAGCGTGACCGAAATGAGTGGGAACTGGTTCAGTGTAAACCACGGACGATCGTGTCCACCCTGGGAGAGATTACATATCGTCGGCGTTACTACCGCAACCGAAAGACGGGCGAGCGCCGTTTTCTGTTGGATGAGGTAGCAGGGTTTGAGCCCCGTCGTCGATTGAGCGGGAAGTTGAGAGACCAAGCTGTAGCGCTGGCGTTAGATGTGTCGTATCGGCGTGCGGCAGAGATTCTCCAGACGTGGGTGCCAGACATCAGCGCGATGGCGATTTGGCAAGAGGTGCAGAGGCTCGGAGGGGAGGTAAGCGTAAACTGAGACCCACATGGCTTTCATCCTCTCGTCGCTTGAAAATGTCATCAACAAGCCACGGGAGGGTTCTTGTATGCGAGAGCACATGTCTCACCAGGAGCGTCGTGAACTTTGGCGTGAACGGATCGCTGCCTTCTACGACAGCGGCCAGTCCGCCAGTCAGTTTTGCGCTGAGCACGGTCTGAAACCCCATCAGTTCTGGTACTGGCTTCGCCGACTACGAAACGAAACCGCACCTGGCACGCACGACACGACGTTCGTGTCGGTCGTGACAACCTCATCACCTTCGGATGTAAGCCGTTCGCCCCTGACCCTGCGCATTGGTTCGGTCGAGATTGACGTCCGTCCCGGCTACGACGCCTCGACGCTTGCTGAGCTCATTCGGCTCGTGATGCGTGTTTGCTAGCCTTCGACTGGACTTCGGATCACCGCGTCTATCTCGCCTGCGGCGCCACGGACATGCGCAAATCCATTGACGGACTCGCCGCGCTCGTCCAGGCGTCGTTTCAACTCGATCCGTTTTCGCCATGCCTGTTTGTCTTCTGCAATCGGCAACGGGACAAGCTCAAAATCTTGCACTGGTCGCACAATGGATTTTGGCTGTACTATCGGCGCTTAGAACGCGGTCGATTCGATTGGCCAGAGACTGGCGATGCCAAGACCATGGTGATCACACGGCGCGAGCTGAACTGGCTCCTGGATGGCCTGCCGCTCGAGCAGCCGAAGGCGCATCGAGCCGTGCATGTCCGTTCTGCCATTTGAACGGGACAAGGAGGAATCGGATCCACGTTGTCGAATGCTTAGGGCATGACCCACGAGAACGGCACCATCACCATGACCGAACAAGAATACGAGGCCCTTCAGCGAGAAAAGGAGCAATTGCGCCAACAGGTGGCCTACTTGGAGGAGCAAATCCATCTGCTCCGTCATCGTCTGTTTGGGGCTTCCAGTGAAAAGCGCCGCAAGACCCAGGCGGAGTCGGATAGCGTCCAGCTCTCGCTGTTCAACGAAGCCGAAGTCGAGGCGGACGCCACAGCTTCTGAGGAGACCGAGGAAAGCGATACGGACGCGACGTCGGAAGGCGTGGAGACGGAGACCATCACGTATGAGCGCCGGAAGCCTCGTGCGGCACGGGAGCGTGACGCCTGGCTGTATCAGGGCGAGGCAGACGAGAATGTGCGGGTGAGCTGCATGAGATGAGCCGTGAGATCACGCGGCGCGTGAAAATCATCCCGGCGCAGATGAAAAAAGTCGAGTACGTGCGGTACGTGTACGCCTGCCGACACTGTGAAGCGCAGGACGTGGAGACCCCTGTGGTGCGCGCGCCGATGCCGAAGCCGGTGCAGGCGAAGAGTCTCGCGACGCCAGAAGCGGTGGCATACGTGATGACGAAGAAGTTCGTCGACGGGATGCCATTGTACCGGCAAGAGCAACAGTTTGCGCGGCACGGGTATCCGCTGTCCCGCCAAACGCTGGCGAATTGGGTGGTGCACGCGGCGGAGACGTGGTTAGAGCCGCTCTATGCGAAATTGCGCCAAGTGCTCTTGGCTCAGCGCTATCTACATGCGGACGAAACGACCCTACAAGTGTTACATGAAGCCGGGCGCGCAGCGCAGACCCAGTCGTACATGTGGGTATATCGCAGCAGTATGAATGGACCACCCATTGTCCTGTACGATTACCAGGAAACGCGAAGTGCGGACCATCCGCGGCGGTTCTTGGCAGGGTTTCAAGGGTATCTGCACGTGGATGGATACGCGGGGTATGAGGGCTTGCCGGATGTCACCCTTGTCGGATGCTGGGCGCATGCGCGGCGGAAATTTGACGAAGCCCTCAAGGCAGTGCCTCCCAAGGAGCGAAAGGGCAAGACGGCTGCCGAAGAAGGATTGTCCTTCTGCAACGCGCTGTATGCGGTGGAGAAGAAGCTGAAGAACGCAAGTGCCGAAGAGCGGCAACGTGTGCGGATGGCCCAAAGTAAGCCCATCCTGGACGCGTTTTTGGCATGGCTTGAAAAGCAGGAACAGCAGATGTTGCCGAAGAGCGCGTTAGGACGAGCGGTGAGCTATGGCCTGAAGCAGTGGCCGAAGCTGATTCGGTATGTCGAAGACGGGCATTTGGAGATCGACAACAACCGCTGCGAGCGGTCATTAAAGCCGTTTGTGATCGGGCGGAAGAACTGGCTTTTTGCCAATACGCCGCGTGGAGCGCGAGCCAGTGCTGTGACATACAGCATCGTGGAGACAGCGAAGGAAAACGGACTGAATCCGACCGTGTATCTCACGTACCTCTTTGAACGGATGCCGAATATGGATCTGATGGATGAGGCGGCGTTCGAGGCATTGTTGCCCTGGTCAGAAGGGCTCCCGGAAGGGATTCGAGTGAAGAGGTGAAATTTCAAATTCATCAGCGAAGGCCCTGCCGGCGACGGCGGGCCTTTCGTATGGAAGCACGAGTCCTTTAGCACTCGTGCGGAGCCGGGCGGATGCTCAGCCCCACGCCTGACACATGAGTCAAGGTGTAGTTCGGTTGACGTTTACGAGGGGAGAAGCGCGCCCGAGCTGAGTTGGAGCGCGAGAAGGTGTTCAAACAAGGGGAAGTGCCAGCGGGAACACGAAAAGCGGAGACGCTCTTTGTGGAAGCGGATGGCGTGTATGTGCGCGGGCGCAGGGAGGAAGATGGCCAGTCACACTTCGAACTGAAAGTGGCCGTGGCGTATGAAGGCAAGCAGGAACAAGGGCGTGAGCGGCGCGCCCTGATGAATCGACAGGTGGTTGTGGGGACTGAGGAAGCCGAACGCTTCTGGGAAGGGGCAGTGGCATCGTTTGGGCGCGTGTGGGACTGGGCCAGTGTGAAACGGTGTTGGCTTGGTGCAGACGGCGCGGAATGGGCGAAGAAGGGCGTCGAAATGCTCCCTGGAGCTCGATATCGATTGGACCCCTTTCACCTACGGCGCGCAATAGCTGGGGCCTTGGGGCGGGAAACGCAGGCCTACCGGAAGGTATGGGATGCGGTAGGAACCGGGGATTGGTCACGGGTTGAAAAAGTCCTGACGAAGATGGAGAGCCAAAGCGAAGGTGCGAAGAAGCAGCGTATCTCGAAGCTGAAGTCATACATGGAGAAGAATTGGCAAGGCATTGTGAGCGATGGTGACGTGGTGAGTCTGGGTGCGATAGAGGGTCAGGTGTTCCACCACGTGGCGCGACGGATGAAGCGCCATGGGGCACGTTGGAGCAAGTCAGGGGCGGATGCGCTCATGCGGCTCATTGCAGCGCGCGCCAATCACGAGTCTCTGCGGGCAAAAACACCTTCTCGTTCGGAAATGCAGGCGAAAGTGGCGGTGAGAACAAAGCCAGCGAACGAGGTGGAGATCGCGCGGCGGGTCGAAGAGGCGGCGAATTGGCTAGAAAAACACATGCCAGCATTAGTCGGTCCGCGTGCGGACCGACCATGGGTGAAGTATGTGCTTCGTGAGCTCGCGAGAGTTTCATTCACGATTGCCTAACCAGCCTAAGTGCAGCCTAAGAGGTGAGGTCCTCCCCTACGACAACTTGACACGGCCGCCCGGCTGCTGCTGCCTGCTCAAATCCGTTACATTTGCGTATACTCAAAGAACAGGAGGTGCAACATATGCGACTCACTGCCGCAATTACGAAAGAGGATGAATGGTACGTAGCTCGATGCTTAGAAATCAACGTGGCGAGCCAAGGACATACCATCGACGAGGCCATAACAAATTTGAAAGAGGCCATCGAACTGTACTTAGAGGACGAAGAACAACCCATCGAAACAAACGCGCCTATCATTGCGCCTATTGAGGTTTAATCATGAGTCCATATCTCCCGACCGTATCCGGAACTGAAGTGATACAAGCACTGCGCAAAAAAGGCTTCCACATCATCAGTCAAAAAGGCAGTCACGTGAAACTCACAAACGACCAAGGCAGAAAAGTCATCGTGCCACTGCACAAATCCGTCGCAAGGGGAACGCTCAACAGCATCCTAAACCAGGCTGGCCTCACTCAAAAAGAGTTCAAGGACTTGCTATAGGCCAGAGGCCAGGGAGCTTCGCCCCCCTAATATAAAGTGACGGACCATTTTCGTTTACAGACACTTCTTTAACTGACTGATCCTTTGTGGTGTAACTCCAAGCAACTCTGCAAGTTCATTGCGCGTGATGTACGGATTTTCTTCGATAGCCCGACGTATTTTCTGCACCATTTCAGCGGTTTTGTTCGCTTGAACGGTGAGATATTCATCTCTCGGTACAGCGCCGTTCTTGCGGCGGTATCGCTCCGCTTGCGCTCGATTCCGGCGGCGTTTCTCGTTTGCACCAATGATGGTCTGCAAATGCCGTTGTTCCTCTTCGGTAATATCAAGCCACTCGATGATTTTCGCGTTCGAGATATTGTACCCAGCGCCCGGGTAGCCCATCTCTTGCGCTATACGATTAGCCTCGGCATCATTTCGCGCATGCCACGCTTTTTCGGCGCTCTGGGTGGCGCGTCGAACTTCGGATTCAGGTAATGGCTCAGTGAATTTGCTGTTGAGGTCTAGCGTATCCTCAAGCGCTTTTTCTGGGTCCTCTAAGTAACAACACAACCAATATCTGTAGAGGAACAGCGTGGTTTCTCTATATCCCGTCATGTGGTATTTGCGCAGCTCACACAGTCGCAATAAGTCCATAAATCGCGCGTAATGCAGGCTATACAGCGTGAATAGCTTATGCGAGATACATCTTGTGCGCGTTGCTGGACGCCCTCTACGTGGTGTGAGCGGGGGCAGGTATTCATCCGCGATTTCGCGCAGGCTTGGCCTGTAATCGTGGCGATAATACGCGCGTACCACTGCGCCATTTTTGCTGTTGATGCTGCCCGCAATGCGCAATACCCGCGCGGCGTCCACTGCCCTAGCGTCCGCGCCATACTCGCGCAGCTGCGCCAACAAGTGGCGTTGTATGGCCTGCCATAAGGGTAGCGCAGCGGCGGGCGCAGGCTCGATAAGCCAAATAAGCGCGAGGCCGCGCCCGGAGTAGAGGATGATGTTTGGCTCTGGTATCTTACTCCGAAACCAATCCTGTTCCAATTCGTATACTATGTATTCTGGCAATAGATTAAATAGGTGACAGTCTACATCGACGTACAGCGCCCGCAGTTGCCGTATGTTTTCCACTTTGCGGGAAGGTATGTAGAAAGTGTTTTGCGAGAAGTAAACATCGAGGCCTGTCCAGTCGCTTATGGCGCGAGCAAGCTCGCTAGGCCTGTAGTGGCGCTGCCGCCAGCGGCCATACTCATCGCGCTTGGCGAGGGTTATGTATCCATCAGCATCGCCATGGAGAGTATGTATGTGTGTTACAGCGTCCATGCGTATCACCCCTAGCATGATATGGGTGTCACATGGACGGCCACATGGTGTTGCATCGGAGTGTCAATGGGGTATAATGAAACCACAACCGAAGAACTTAATAGTCCATGTGACAATCGTCCATGTGACAGAAGGGCCTGCTGGTGGCGCAAACACTAGCAGGCCACGTGCTTTGTTATAGACTAAAACG
>NZ_BAAJPH010000004.1:0-265 GCF_057538885.1 Alicyclobacillus sp. CIJ1
CAACAAAGGGCTCACCTCGCCTGAGTGGTATCCTTATCATAGCGCGATTTCTGGTCTTCAAACCACCGCGCTTGCGAAAAAAGTGTTGCAATCGGTGTCGAACGTGCTATAATTGGTCAAGGAAAGGAAAGGAAAGGAAAGGAAAGGTAAACTATCGACTAAAGGTCAAAGTTAGTCAACATCAATCAACGGTCGAGACGTGGGCGGGCGCCGTCTTTGAGATTCGCAAGGTTTTGCGTATCAGCCCGCTTACGTCCGTGCAGGT
>NZ_BAAJPH010000005.1:0-285 GCF_057538885.1 Alicyclobacillus sp. CIJ1
GCGCGCAAGGGGGAGAATTTGCGCCGAACCGCAGCCTGGGTGCCGGGGCCCGGGCCGGGCGGCCTGTGGAGGCGAGTGCCATGTTGGGCGAAGAAGCCATCACGGCGTTTGGGGCGCACCTTTTGCGCCAGGGCCGGAGCCGAAAGACGGTCATCGGGTACCAGAGCGACTTGAGGGGATTCGCGGCCTTCTACGCCAAGCGCCACAACCTGCCCTGGGTGGTGGAGGAGACCACCGTCGAGGACCTGCGGGCGTATCTCGAAGCGCAGTCCGCGCAAGCGCCGA
>NZ_BAAJPH010000006.1:0-285 GCF_057538885.1 Alicyclobacillus sp. CIJ1
CCCGAGTGATCGAGGCGTTCCAGGCGGAGCCCTACGGCGATCCCAAGCGGATCGCCGAGGCACTTGGGTTTGCGAGCGCGTTCGAGATGGCGCAGTACATGCAAGCGCATGGGTACCTGTGGTCCAACACGGCGCGAAACTACGTCGCCCAAGACCGTACACAAGACGAGGGTCCACCATCGGAGGAATCCGACAACGCTCGGCAGGTGGTGTCGAATGAGAGCGAATCGACTTCTCTTCCGCTTGGGGACGCGCTCGAGATCCTGGGGATGCTGGTGAAGCATC
>NZ_BAAJPH010000007.1:0-5406 GCF_057538885.1 Alicyclobacillus sp. CIJ1
CGGAGGAATCCGACAACGCTCGGCAGGTGGTGTCGAATGAGAGCGAATCGACTTCTCTTCCGCTTGGGGACGCGCTCGAGATCCTGGGGATGCTGGTGAAGCATCGGGCGAAGCTGGAGCGGCTGCTCTTGCACACGGAGCAAGGGGCGACGGACGTGCCGCGCTACACCATCCCAGGGCTTTCGGTGGTGAAAAGCCTGCATCTATCGGTAGAGCTTGACCGCTTGCTCCGAGCCGCAAGTCAGGCATGGCGTATGTCGCAGCGCGAGATTCTGGAGGCGGCGATTCTCGAATTCCTGCGCAAACACGGCTACGACCACGTCATTCAAGGCCTTCTCACCGGTCGGAAACAGGAACGAACTTCCTGACGTTTTTGGACTTGAACAGGATGAAGATAGAAAGCTTTCAGCAAGCTTGCGCGTCAATAGCAAGGACGTTGCAAGCTTGCTGCTTGCAAGCATGCGTCAAGATCAGGATTTGGAAGGGGGTGCGAAGGCGCATGGAGACAGGCATGTCCAACGTAAGGGAAGGAAGGGAATGGGTGATCAACAAGGGGACTTGAAACGCACACTGAGTGGCTTTGCTTCGGCTGCGATTGTCTTGGGTGCGATTAGCCCGATGGCGTTCGCGGACACCTCGTCCAGCGGTCTTACGCCGGCCCATCAAGTGCCGATTGTGGTGAACGGGCAAATCCTGTCCAACCCGTATGAGATGGTGGGCATGGATTCCGGCAACCAGACGGCGTTCTTCCCGATTTATTACTTTGACCAGGCGCTTGCGAAGATTGGCATCACGGCGACCTGGAATGGCGCGACCCACGTTTGGGCGCTGACCGATTCCAACATCTCGAACCCCTCGAGCGTCCAAGTCGCGGGTGGCGTGGGCTCCGGCAACACCAAAGTGACCCTGAATGGCACCCTGATCAAGGAGTTTAACACCCAAGTTGCCAAGGACCCGGCGGGTGGCCCGGTCACGACCTACATGCCGGCGTACTATGTCGGGAACATCCTGAAGGCCCTCGGCATTTCGAACTCGTTTGACCCGAACGTGGGCCTAGAGATCACGACGGGGCAGAACCTGTCTGGCAGCCTGAGCGCCATCCAGCTCTCTGGCGAGGCGCAGGGCAATGGCTCCGTGAGCAGTCCGGCCATCTCGTATGGCAAGGCCGTGACCCTGAGCACGACCCTGACGGACTCGAACGGCAACCCGATTGGCAACGCGGCAGTGACGTTCACGTTCTCGCAGTATGGCTTGGGTGTGCAGTACCTGCCGTCCGTGACGAACGCGTCCGGCGCGACGGTGGCGCCGACCTATACCTCGGATGGCACCGCGTCGTACACGGTGTACACGAACTCGAGCGGTCAGGCGTCCATTACGGTGACCGGCCCGCAGAGCACATATCTGTACCAGGTGACGGCGAGCGCGGCGATTGGCAACAATGGCCAAGCTGTGTCGAGTCAGCCGGTGTACCTCGAGTACGTGCAGAGCAACCAGGCAGGCATCTCGCCGAGCGGCAACTACGCAGCCGCCGTTGGTACAGCGGTTCCGGTGGTTGTGACCTTGCCGCCTAACGCGAATGGCCAACCGCAGGCGAATGTCCCGGTGACGTTCCAGATCACCGGTGCATCCAAGTACTTTAACGCGTACTTCACCAACTCGTCCGGCGCGAACCTGGGCACCACGGTGACCACGTCCACGAACTCAAGCGGTGTGGCGGTTGTGTGGGTCAATGACGCGGCGGCTGAGAGCATTGAGGTGACGGCGACCATTAACGGAGCCGTGGGCCTGAACTCGAACCAGCTGTCGACGACCATTGACTTTGGCCAAGCGGGCGTTCCGGCGACCGTGCGGAACTTGTACTACAACACCAGCGCTCCGGCTGGAACCAATGTGACGGTGTCGGGCACGCTGTACGACGCGTCGGGCAACCCGGTGCCGAATGGTCAGGTGCTCGTGGTGGGCTCCAGCAGCAGCGGAGACTTTGGCTATGTGACGACGTCGAATGGCAAGGCGTCGACGACGGACTTCCCGAACGTGGGCAACGTCGGGTCGAACATTACGGCTGGCGAGCCTGCGACCTCCGCGCTGGGTGAGCTGGTGACGGCGGACGCGAGCGGCAACATTAGCTTCCAAGTGACCGACACGCAGGTGGAGAACGCGACCTTCGCGCTGTATCCGGTCGTGGCGGGTCAGGTGCAGAGTTCCACGCCGCTCAATGACGAGGTTTACAGCATCAGCTTCACGCAGCCGACGACCCTGTCGTCGATCAGCTTGGGTATCACGGATGGAAACGCGGATACCAGCACAACCACGAATCTGACCGGTGTCTCAGCAAGCGACAACTCGCAGGTCACGATTTACGCAGATCCGCAGACCGTGCAGGGTTCGAACCATCCGGTGACGGGGCAGACGCTGAGCTACACGGTGTCGGTCAACAGTGGCTCGATCCTGTATATCACCGACTACAACGGCGATCTGTATCCGGTGAACGGATCCACGGGTCTGACTACAGTGGCGGTGACATCGCAGTACAATGGCAACGGCACCTATACACTGCTTGTGAATGGGCAAGCCACGCCGCTGACCTCCACGTCGCCTGATTTCGGTGTGGTTGTCACGAACAGCAGCGTGGGCAACACGACGCTGACGGTGTCCAGCGGCAACGTGTCCTCGACGGCGACGATTGGCTTCACAGCGAATGGCGCGAACCAGGTCAGCTCGGTCAGCCCCGTGCTGTCGAACTTGGCACCTGGTGCAAGCGAGACGCTCACGTTCCAGGTCGTCGATGCGTCTGGCAACCCGGTCGGGGCCAACACGCAGGTCGTGCTTGTGCCTGACAAGTGGAACGCAAACGATCCGCTCTGGATCACGGCTGTCAACGGTACGGCTCTTCAGGAGACCGAGACAAACGGCAACGTGTCTGCCGTGGTGCCGACACCGATTCCGTTGGGCGCGAACAACGCGACGGCAGCGAGCGCGGGCTATACGTCGGTCGGCTTGTCGAATGTTGCATCCTGGCAAAAGGGTGGCAACATTACCATCTACACGAACGCTCAGGGTCAGTTCACCCTCACGCTGGCGAACGGTGCAAGCTACTTCGCCGGGTTCCAAAATGGCTCGGCGCAAATCACAACTGCGCCAGGTGCTACCTCTGCGACACCAGAGGCTCTGTACTCCTTCTCGGAGAACTCGAAGTCGAACGACACCACCGACTTCGGCGAGTTGGTGTTTGCGCCGTACGGAACCAAGTCGTTCGGCTCTGTGCCTAGCGGGATGAACGGTCCGAGCTCGACGCCTGAGGCCACCATCTACCTGGGCACGCAGGTGACGCCGTCGCAAGGTACACTGACGTATTCGCCGTCGCAAGTGACAGACACGGTGGGTGGCACATTAACGCTCACAAATGCGCCGGGTATCTCGGGTGGTACTTACAGTATCACTTACAGTGGTGGAACACTTCCGAGCAGTGTGAGCATTAACCAGTCGAATGGCACGGTGACGGTGGCTCCTGCTGCTGCGGGTAGCGATGACGGCACGTACACGGTGACTTACACCTATGATGGTGTAACCGAAGCTCAAGGCACCTTTACCATTGTGAAGGCGCCGACGCTGAACGTGTCGAACGTGAGCGTTTCGCCTACCAGTGTGACAGCCGGTAGCACGGCAACGATAAGTGGCGTGCTCACGGAGACGTCAAATGGCAACACATCGGCTGTTGCCAATAAGTCGGTGACCGTCACGCTGACCGATAGCAACGGTACGACGGTAACCGCGAGCACGACCACAACGTCAACCGGGCAATTCCAGGTGACCACGCCGGCTCTGCTGCAGGCTGGCACATACACTGTTACTGTGAGCGTGCCGAGCGATGGGAGCAGCGCTACCCTGTCGTCGAGCAATGTGACGGTGAATCCGGGAGCCGTGAATACTGTCTCGCTGGGAACCTTCTCTACATCGAGCAGTACCTCACCTTATGATTATTCCGGTACTGTCACGGTGACGGATGCTTATGGCAACCCGATTACCGGGCTCACCTATTCGGACTTCACCGTCTCGGATAACAGCGGAAACGGCACAACTTACACCGGTGTGTCGAGCAATCCGGCCGCTGGCGACTTCACCGTATCTGGTGGTACAGATGGTGTGTACACGCTGAGTGTGTATACATCCTCGGATGTAAAAGGTGATACACTTACGGTGAAAGTCACCCAAGGTAGTACCTCAGTAACGGCAACCACGACGTACTCGAACTGAGGTCGTGAAGAAAGAAGCCGACAGCCCCTCGTTGGGCTGCCGGCTTTCTTTTTGTTCATCGGAGTATCGCTTGGAACTCCTTCAATTCACCATTCTCAACGTACAAGAATCGCCCCGGTTTGTCCGGTGGAAGTTTTTCGGCTCCGGGGACACCAAGGATGGTTCTGGACGCGATTTCGTCATCCACGCGTCCGCAGATGCGCCAGACCTGTTGGCGGATCTGGGAACCGAGGATTTCGGCCGTTGGATATTGCGCCGAGAGCAAGAGCGTAATTCCTGTCGCGTGCGAGGCCAAGGCAAACCGCTCGAGGTACGCATGCGCGCGGTTGCGCATGTCTTTCTCATCCTTGCCACCCGTGCTCGACGTAAAAATCGAGAGCTCGTCCACGACGAGGAGGATCGGTTTCTCCTCGAGCAGGAAACTGCGTTCCTGCGCTTCCCGAAGCGACGAGGCGCCCGCTTCCTTGAGCTTGGTGAGCCGTTCGCGGTGGGTCGCCCAGAGCGTTTCGAGAAGCGGCAGTGCGTCTTGCGGAAACTCCTTCATGGGCTCAGCGAGTCTCGGAAGGAGTTCCAGATAGTCGACGCCGCCCTTGGGATCGACCAGGTAGACAAGCCAGCCCCTTTCGAGGGCCTGCTCCATGATCTGGCGTATGAGCGTCGACTTCCCGCTGCCGGTGCTTCCCGCAATCAGGAGATGCGGCCACGTGGGAAGGCGCCAGAACACCTTCCCATCATGGCCATAACCGAGGAGAAACGACACCGCCGAGTGCGACTCCTCGTCGTTGTGGTCGCGTTTGACCTTGGGTTTCGGCAGTCGCCGCGCGCCCGATTCGCGACTGGCCGCCTTGACGACCTGGTCCAGCGAACCGGAAGCGAGCACCAGATGCACACGGTCGCGGCGCTTCGGGTCTTGGGTCACCGAGCGGAATCGCTCGACGCCAAACGAGGCGCAGAAGGGATCGGCGATCTCGGGCTTCTGCCAGATGGAAGCCGGGAGCCCTGCGACAATAAGCTCCACGTCGCCACTGGCGCGCTCTTTCACTCGAACGAGGGTCGGGCGCTTGTAGCGCGGGTTGTCCCAGAGGTCCGCGCGTCGTAGCGCCTCCTCGAAGGAGGAAGCGTCGACAATCACACGGTTACGGTCAAGCCAGT
>NZ_BAAJPH010000008.1:0-598 GCF_057538885.1 Alicyclobacillus sp. CIJ1
CGGAGGAATCCGACAACGCTCGGCAGGTGGTGTCGAATGAGAGCGAATCGACTTCTCTTCCGCTTGGGGACGCGCTCGAGATCCTGGGGATGCTGGTGAAGCATCGGGCGAAGCTGGAGCGGCTGCTCTTGCACACGGAGCAGGGGACTACGGACGTGCCGCGCTACACCATCCCAGGGCTTTCGGTGGTGAAAAGCCTGCATCTATCGGTGGAGCTTGACCGCTTGCTCCGAGCCGCAAGTCAGGCATGGCGCATGTCGCAGCGCGAGATTCTGGAGGCGGCGATTCTCGAATTCCTGCGCAAACACGGCTACGACCACGTGATTCAAGGCCTTCTCACCGGTCGGAAACAGGAACGAACTTCCTGACGTTTTTGGACTTGAAAAGGATGACGATAGAAAGCTTTCAGCAAGCTTGCGCGTCACTAGCAAGGACGTTGCAAGCTTGCTGCTTGCAAGCATGCGTCAAGATCAGGATTTGGGAGAGGATGCGAAGGCGCATGGGGATAGGCATGTCCAACGTAAGGGAAGGAAAGGGATGGGTGATCAACAAGGGGACTTGAAACGCACACTGAGTGGCATTGCTTCAGCTGCGATTG
>NZ_BAAJPH010000009.1:0-285 GCF_057538885.1 Alicyclobacillus sp. CIJ1
CCCGAGTGATCGAGGCGTTCCAGGCGGAGCCCTACGGCGATCCCAAGCGGATCGCCGAGGCACTTGGGTTTGCGAGCGCGTTCGAGATGGCGCAGTACATGCAAGCGCATGGGTACCTGTGGTCCAACACGGCGCGAAACTATGTCGCCCAAGACCGTACACAAGACGAGGGTCCACCATCGGAGGAATCCGACAACGCTCGGCAGGTGGTGTCGAATGAGAGCGAATCGACTTCTCTTCCGCTTGGGGACGCGCTCGAGATCCTGGGGATGCTGGTGAAGCATC
>NZ_BAAJPH010000010.1:0-324 GCF_057538885.1 Alicyclobacillus sp. CIJ1
ACGACGTGTTTCGACATCTGGCGGAGGGAAAGACGCGAGACGAGATCGCGCAAATGGTCGGATACAAGGCACGGCGCTACTTGGATCAGTTCATGTTGCGCCACGGCTACCAATGGAGCGTGGAACGCCAGACGTATGTCGAGCGCGTCACGCCGAAGAAGAAGCGGCGTGGGCAGAAGGTGGCCCGAGTGATCGAGGCGTTCCAGGCGGAGCCCTACGGCGATCCCAAGCGGATCGCCGAGGCACTTGGGTTTGCGAGCGCGTTCGAGATGGCGCAGTACATGCAAGCGCATGGGTACCTGTGGTCCAACACGGCGCGAAACT
>NZ_BAAJPH010000011.1:0-285 GCF_057538885.1 Alicyclobacillus sp. CIJ1
GTTCACCTCACCTTGGTCCAGAAGCTTTTGGGGCATAGCTCGCCAACGGTCACGGCGGTCTACACGCATGCGACGCGAGAGGATCTGCACCGTGCCGTGCAGACACTCTCGTTTGGGGAGGGGAGTGCATGACACTTCGCACGGACGACGTGTTTCGACATCTGGCGGAGGGAAAGACGCGAGACGAGATCGCGCAAATGGTCGGATACAAGGCACGGCGCTACTTGGATCAGTTCATGTTGCGCCACGGCTACCAATGGAGCGTGGAACGCCAGACGTATGTCG
>NZ_BAAJPH010000012.1:0-285 GCF_057538885.1 Alicyclobacillus sp. CIJ1
GTTCACCTCACCTTGGTCCAGAAGCTTTTGGGGCATAGCTCGCCAACGGTCACGGCGGTCTACACGCATGCGACGCGAGAGGATCTGCACCGTGCCGTGCAGACACTCTCGTTTGGGGAGGGGAGTGCATGACACTTCGCACTGACGACGTGTTTCGACATCTGGCGGAGGGAAAGACGCGAGACGAGATCGCGCAAATGGTCGGATACAAGGCACGGCGCTACTTGGATCAGTTCATGTTGCGCCACGGCTACCAATGGAGCGTGGAACGCCAGACGTATGTCG
>NZ_BAAJPH010000013.1:0-497 GCF_057538885.1 Alicyclobacillus sp. CIJ1
CGGCGGCCTGGACCATGGCGTACACCGGGCTCCGCATCGCGGAAGTCATCTTCCTTCGCATCATGGACGTCGATTTCGAGGAAGGGGTCATCCGTGTGGAGCACGGCAAGGGTGACAAACCCCGCGAAGTGCCCATGTCCGACGCGCTTCGACCGATCTTGTCGCAGTATGTCGAGCGCTATCGAAAGAGCGCGAAACCGCACGAACGATTCTTTGCGACCCCTGCCACCGGCGGTCTGTCGCCGACGCACATCAACCGGGTGCTGAGGCAAACCAGCCAGGCGCTTGGGTATCGCCGGTACGTCACCGCCCACACCTTCCGACACAGCTTTGCCTCGAATCTCATTCGCCAAGGCGTTCACCTCACCTTGGTCCAGAAGCTTTTGGGGCATAGCTCGCCAACGGTCACGGCGGTCTACACGCATGCGACGCGAGAGGATCTGCACCGTGCCGTGCAGACACTCTCGTTTGGGGAGGGGAGTGCATGACACTTCGCA
>NZ_BAAJPH010000014.1:0-291 GCF_057538885.1 Alicyclobacillus sp. CIJ1
TCTTCAAGTACCTGGTGCGCCAGGGGATCCTCCCTTCGAACCCAGCGGAGATGCTTGAAGCCAAGCGCGTCGTGCAGAAAGAGCGGTACGCGCTTCCGGCGGACGAGCTCGCGCGGTTTATCCATCACATTCCGCATCCGCACGTCCAGGCGGCGGCCTGGACCATGGCGTACACCGGGCTCCGCATCGCGGAAGTCATCTTCCTTCGCATCATGGACGTCGATTTCGAGGAAGGGGTCATCCGTGTGGAGCACGGCAAGGGTGACAAACCCCGCGAAGTGCCCATGTCCG
>NZ_BAAJPH010000015.1:0-291 GCF_057538885.1 Alicyclobacillus sp. CIJ1
TCTTCAAGTACCTGGTGCGCCAGGGGATCCTCCCTTCGAACCCAGCGGAGATGCTTGAAGCCAAGCGCGTCGTGCAGAAAGAGCGGTACGCGCTTCCGGCGGACGAGCTCGCGCGGTTTATCCATCACATTCCGCATCCGCATGTCCAAGCGGCGGCCTGGACCATGGCGTACACCGGGCTCCGCATCGCGGAAGTCATCTTCCTTCGCATCATGGACGTCGATTTCGAGGAAGGGGTCATCCGTGTGGAGCACGGCAAGGGTGACAAACCCCGCGAAGTGCCCATGTCCG
>NZ_BAAJPH010000016.1:0-315 GCF_057538885.1 Alicyclobacillus sp. CIJ1
AGACGGTCATCGGGTACCAGAGCGACTTGAGGGGATTCGCGGCCTTCTACGCCAAGCGCCACAACCTGCCCTGGGTGGTGGAGGAGACCACCGTCGAGGACCTGCGGGCGTATCTCGAAGCGCAGTCCGCGCAAGCGCCGACGCTCAACCGGCGGTTGTACGCGCTCCGGTCGTTCTTCAAGTACCTGGTGCGCCAGGGGATCCTCCCTTCGAACCCAGCGGAGATGCTTGAAGCCAAGCGCGTCGTGCAGAAAGAGCGGTACGCGCTTCCGGCGGACGAGCTCGCGCGGTTTATCCATCACATTCCGCATCCGC
>NZ_BAAJPH010000017.1:0-285 GCF_057538885.1 Alicyclobacillus sp. CIJ1
GCGCGCAAGGGGGAGAATTTGCGCCGAACCGCAGCCTGGGTGCCGGGGCCCGGGCCGGGCGGCCTGTGGAGGCGAGTGCCATGTTGGGCGAAGAAGCCATCACGGCGTTTGGGGCGCACCTTTTGCGCCAGGGCCGGAGCCGGAAGACGGTCATCGGGTACCAGAGCGACTTGAGGGGATTCGCGGCCTTCTACGCCAAGCGCCACAACCTGCCCTGGGTGGTGGAGGAGACCACCGTCGAGGACCTGCGGGCGTATCTCGAAGCGCAGTCCGCGCAAGCGCCGA
>NZ_BAAJPH010000018.1:0-1848 GCF_057538885.1 Alicyclobacillus sp. CIJ1
CTCTGCATTCCAGAAAAAGGTGCGTATTTACAAGGGTGCGTGTTACTCACCGCACCACGTTGCTCATTCCTCTGCGATGGGCTTGGCCCAGGCGTCCGGCCGGCTCCGGTCCCCCAACCTCCGCCGGCCGTCCGCCTGGGCTCTGCTCATGCTTTCGGGGCCTCCGCAGGCTTCCGCGACTGAAGCATGCCTTCGAACATCATGGTCCCCGCCTTCGAAACCCGAATGTTCCGAATGGCGATGTCCACCTTGTCGCCTTCTGCGACCTCGGTATCCGCAGGGAGCACGAATCGGAACCTCGTTAACATCGAGGTGTCACCGACTTCCACAAACATCCTGCTGTGATCCGCCGCTTCGCTCGCCGACATCACAACCCCGTCACGAAGAAGTAGCATGTTCCATCACCTTTCTATCAGTGAGTTTGCGCCATCCTTGCTGGTCAAATGGAGACCTTTGGGTGGCGTTCAACTACAGTTTAAACGGATGGGCTCCAAAGATCAATATGGGATGCATGAGTTTTAAAAAAGATCATGTGTATGCTTTGAGATGTGCCTATAGGCAACACAAAGTGATACATAATGTATCAAGAACGTATGAAACAAAGTGTATCAGCTCAGAATAGCACGTAGACGCTCAGGTCTGTGGCGTGCTACATTGGCCACAAATCCTCTAGAGACAAGGGAAGAAAGGGGGTGGATCATGTGCCGAGAATTCGAAAGTCCGATCAGGTCACCAAAGCGCAAATGAAGGTTTTTGGAGAGTGGTTACGAGATGTTCGGGAGTCTAAAAAAGCCACTCAGGATGAATTTGCACAGTTCCTGAACCTCTCTAATTCCTACTACAACGCGCTCGAAAACGGACGTCGCACGACCTCGCGATTTCGTTTGTATGAGATCGCGAAGCGTCTTGGGGACTTGCGCATCATCGAAAAGCTCTTTGGTTCCGAAGCTTTAACCGAACTCCAGTTTCGTGAGCAAGAATATGCCGACAAGAAACCCTCTCTGATGTATCCGATCATCTCTTATTGGGATTCAGAGGCGGAGGAGACCGAACGCGAGACGGTGTCTGCGCCATCTCTTTTCCTGTGGTGGGGATATCCGCTCGACACCCAGGTCGAAATTCGACGCGTCTCCGGGGAAACGTTGATCCATGGACAATTGGTGTACGTCCGATTACGCACCCCTGAAGAGAAACGAGAGCGGGAACCCGACGAGTTCTTCGCTGTTGTGGACTTGAGCGCTCCCTATAAGCCACTCTTGCGATCGTTAGAGAACATCCTCGTCGAGTTCTTTCAGCTCCACTCTTTAGCTGAGCTTGAACGGTGGGGGCTGGAGTCCAACGGGTACGTAACACTTCTCACTCCTAATCGCTGGAACCTTTACGAAGTGGAGCGTATGGTGGTTCCCATCGGATCACAACCGTTGAGCCACCCTTGGGCGCTCCCGTCCCTTCAGGAGTGTTCACCGGAGGTTCGTAAGCACGTCGCCGAGGAAAGCTTTTTCCTCCGCGATCTTGAAAAGCGCACACCCACTTCCGAGCCGGTGCTCTTCTCCCCCTAATGGCGGGCATCCGGCGCCACCGAGTCTAGGCCATGCGCCTCATCGCCGGTCAAGGCCAAGCCGCTTACGCGGTGCTTCGCAGCCTTGACCGGCTCGGCGCATGGCCTTTTCGCACGTTAGGCCGAATGCCCCCTTGTGCGCGAGGTGCGCGCGCAAGGGGGAGAATTTGCGCCGAACCGCAGCCTGGGTGCCGGGGCCCGGGCCGGGCGGCCTGTGGAGGCGAGTGCCATGTTGGGCGAAGAAGCCATCACGGCGTTTGGGGCGCACCTTTTGCGCCAGGGCCGGAGCC
>NZ_BAAJPH010000019.1:0-1799 GCF_057538885.1 Alicyclobacillus sp. CIJ1
CAGAGGTCCGCGCGTCGTAGCGCCTCCTCGAAGGAGGAAGCGTCGACAATCACACGGTTACGGTCAAGCCAGTTGGTCAAGACGACATATGCCACGAAGACGCTGCCAGCGCAAAGTAGATATGCATATGCAACCCATCGCCCATATTCTGGACCGTGTGTGTCATGCATGGCCATCGGGAGGGCTTTGAGCCCGTGCCACACCAGGATCGCTGCGGAAACAACCGCAGCCATGAACAACACCGGATGGCGACGCACCTCTCGCCATGCCCACCGGAAGAAACCTGCGACAAAGTCGAAGAATTGCTCCAAGTCCGAAGAACGCGTGTTCATGCTCATGACCTTCACCTTCTTCTGTGTTCATTTCATCTCCCAAGGGAGATGTAGGACAGAAGCTTGTCCTCATGGCAAAAGCTCCGTCTGGGCTTGGGCATGTTGCGACCCAAATGGTCGCACCCCGTGACGACCTGCAAGCAGTCGCATTTCTTTCTCCGTTGCAAGGAGAAATTCCATCGGTGAACATTCCAAGGCCTCCGCGAGTTGTCCCAGATACGCATCCGTTACACAAACTTCTGGTGGAAGGCCACGGACCAATGCCCACTTCGCCAATAACGTTTGCTGCTGTCGGGCCATGGTTTCGACATCAAAGGCCGGGCCTGGCAAAACGCGTTCGAAGGACTCCGAATCTTCGATCACCGATTCGATCACGTGTTGCCACATCGAGTCCCATGGCCAACGTGAGCGGTTCAGATCCTCCGTCGGTTGTCGAAGGGACAGCCACTGGAGAAACCAGTATCGGAGGAATTTCGGGAAGTGTGTCACCACTTCGTCGACTTCCATTTCCGCGAAGGTCCGCGAGCCCTGACGGAGCTGATGGAACACCTCGCGACGGAGTTCAATTTCCGCGCGCCATACGGGTGCGCCGGTCCAGCCGTTTCGCTCCCATAAGTGCAAGAAGAATTTCACCTTCGCAGACTTGCGGCTCGAGAACAATTCGTAGTGTTTATCGTAAATCCGCACGTGAATAGGCGGTTTTCCAAACGAGAATCCTGTAAACTGCCGATTCACCGCATGCGAGATTTCCGGCATCTCTTGGACATACTCGAGCCATTCGACTTCGCATTCGTGTTGGCTTGCAATTCGCGTACGCGTCACAAATCGCGGCAGGTCTTCCGGGACAAAGGCCCATTCGTCGCTGTCGATCGCCCAGTCGAGTCGACTTACGCGCGAACGCACACGCCATTCGCCGTCTGACGTGTACAACATGTGTGGCGCGTCCGCGATCCATCGCAAGGTTCGCATGACGTCTTGCCACCAGGCGTGAAATGGCCTCGCCCAAAGCTCCATGCTGCCGAGGATCACTTCGAACGGCCACAAGTGTGCCTTGCGCGGCGGCTCGGTTTCGTACACTCGCCAGCGAATGCCTATGTCTTCCGCTTCCCGGGCCCAGCTGCGAAAGGCAAGCCATCGTCCCGAGGAGGCCGCAGCATCATAGACAAGATGCAGGCCATATCCAGGAAGGGCTTGGCCGTCGGGTGCCTGGCTGTCTCGGAACCTTTGAAGAGTCCGAATAAATTCGCCGAAGACCACCGTATGGTCTTCGACCCACAAATGCGCTACAATCATGTCAGGGTTGGACAGGATCAACGTCCATCCCTCCTCTGCATTCCAGAAAAAGGTGCGTATTTACAAGGGTGCGTGTTACTCACCGCACCACGTTGCTCATTCCTCTGCGATGGGCTTGGCCCAGGCGTCCGGCCGGCTCCGGTCCCCCAACCTCCGCCGGCCGTCCGCCTGGGC
>NZ_BAAJPH010000020.1:0-11895 GCF_057538885.1 Alicyclobacillus sp. CIJ1
GCATGCGTCAAGATCAGGATTTGGGAGAGGATGCGAAGGCGCATGGGGATAGGCATGTCCAACGTAAGGGAAGGAAAGGGATGGGTGATCAACAAGGGGACTTGAAACGCACACTGAGTGGCATTGCTTCAGCTGCGATTGTTCTGGGTGCGATTAGCCCGATGGCGTTTGCGGCAACGTCCACAAGCGGTCTGACGCCAGCTGGCCAGCTGCCGATTGTGGTCAATGGCCAGGTTTTGTCGAACCCCTATGAGATGGTGGGGATCGACTCGGGCAACAAGACGGGGTATTTCCCGATCTACTACTTCAGCCAGGCGCTCGCGAAGATTGGCATCCAGTCGACTTGGAATGGTGTGACCCACACCTGGGCGCTCACGGATTCCAACGTGAACGCGGCGAACGTCCAAGTCGCGGGTGGCGTGGGCACCGGCAACACGACGGTGACCCTGAATGGCACCGCGATTAAGATGTTTAACACCCAGGCTGCTAAGGATCCGGCGGGTGGTCCGGTCACGACCTACATGCCGATTTACTACATTGACAACATCTTGACGGCGCTTGGGATTCACGGGTCGTTCAGTGGGCAGACCGGCCTGAACATTACCACCGCGCAGAACACCGCGGGCTCGAGCCTGAGCGCGATTACGGTGTCGGGTGGTACGGGCACAGGTTCGGCGTCGAATCCGGCTGTGGCGCTGAACAACCAGACGCTCACGCTGTCGACGACGCTTACGGACGCCAATGGCAACCCGGTTCCGAACACGGCTGTGCAGTTTGAGTTCTCCGAGTACGGCAATGCGCCGAGCGTTCTGCCGACGGTGATGAACTCGAGCGGCACGGTGATCTCGGGTACGTCGAACTCGAGTTATGAGGCGTACACGGTCTACACCGACAACAACGGCGTCGCGACCATCAAGGTGCAAGGTCCGGCGGGTCAGACCTATGCATATGAGGTCGTTGCGACTGCGCCGTATGCGGGCAGCAACAACACGGCGATCACCAGCCAGCCTGCGTATGTGACGTTTGTGGGTAACGATGAGGCTGCAATTACGCCGTATGCGGGACAGAACCAGCCGTTTGGCGCGACGATGGGCACCGCGGTGCCGATCACGGTTGTGGTTCCGCCCAATAGCGCAGGTCAGCCGCAGTCGAATGTGCTGGTGACGCTGACGACGACGGGCGGCGCGTACTTCACGAACTCGTCGGGAGCTGACCTTGGACAGACCATCCAGGTGACGACAAATTCGTCCGGTATTGCTGAGGCTTGGCTGAATGACTCGAACAACGAGACGGTGGAAGTCTCGGCGCAGATGCCGACGGGTCTCGGTATTAACAACCCGAGCCCGACGTACATCTACTTCGCACCGGCTAGCACGGCGGCGAACATCGCGAATTACTCGATTTCGTCGACCTCGGTGCAGGCGGGTCAGTATGTGACGGTGTCCGGGCAGTTGGTGAACGCGGCGGGCAATCCGCTTCCGAACGCGCAAGTTCTCGTGGTCGGTAACGACCTGACGAACAGCGGTGACTTCGGCTATGCGACCACGTCGAACGGAAAGACGACGCTTGTGGACTTCCCGGATGTCGGGAATGTGTCCGGTAGCGGGTCGAGCAGCTATGTTCCGGTGGCGAAAGGTACCGCAGCGAATTCGAGCACGGGTCTCCTGATTACAGCGGACTCGAACGGGAACTTTAGCTTCCAGGTCACGGATACGAGTGACAATTCGACTGCGACCTTCAGCATCTATCCGGTGTCCAATGGTGTGGTGACCAGCTCGACGCCGCTGAAGAGCGGAACGATTACGTTCGCAACGAGCACGACCCTCGATTACATTAGCGTCGCGGGTACGGATTCGGCTGCGCAAGCGAACACGTACACGTCGATTAGCGGCCTGAGCGCAGCGAACCACTCGGATGCGGGTGCGGTCTTTGTGGATCCGCAGAACGCTGCAGGCGATCCGCTCATGGGTCAGAACCTGACGTACACGCTGACGGTGAACAATGGCGGTACAGTGGCTGCCATCACGGATGCGAGCGGCAAGACGATTCTGCCGATCAACGCATCGAACCCGGGCCTTGCCTCGGTGACGGTGGAAGAGACGTACAATGCGTCGACCAACACCTATACCATTACGGTGCCTGGTCAGAGCGGTTCGATTACGCAAACGGGCAACCCGGACTTCGGTGTGGTTGTGTACAATGGCAACACTGGTGCGACGACGCTCACCATCCAGTCGGGTGGCGTGACGGCGACAGCGCAGTACACGTTCACGGGTGGCCAGCCGACCTACGTGCAGAACCTGAGCCCGATCTCAGCGACGATGACGCCGGGGGCGCAGCAGACGGTGACCTTGACGGTGGAAGACGACCAGGGCAACCCGGTCTCGAACTCGGAAGTGCCGATCTACCTGGCGCAAAACGGTTCGTCTCCGTTGGCATGGATCACGCAGGTCAACGGCGTTGCGCTTGACCAGACGGAGAACATGGGCACCACTTCGCAGGCGAGCTATGCGAGCGAGCCGACGCCGATTCCGGTGGGCGGACCGCAGTCGGGTCTGGGCTACAGCACCGTCAACATCTCGGGTGTGGTGGCTTGGAACTCGGCAATGCCCAATATGCTTGACGTATATACGAACTCGAATGGCCAGGTCAGCCTGACGCTGTCGAACGGTACGACCTATTATGTGGCGCCGTCGTCTAACGGCACGACCCCTGGCACGTTGGCATCCGCGCCGGCATCTACGTCGGGTAGCCTGAGCTTCTGGACATGGCCTGCGAAGGGTGATTCGGCGGCTGCGCAAGAGGCACTGGTGATTGAGTCCGGCACGGCGCAACCGACGAGCCCGACGAATACGGTCAGCGGGACGACGTATCAGCCGACGCAGGAGCTTGGTTCCATTAGCTTCTCGTCGAGTGCGACGACAAGTGTGCCAACAGGTAGCGGCACTGTAACAATCGCAGGCAGTGCGAATGATATCAGCGGTGGTACCTTGACGGTGTCGACATCAAACGTCAACATCACGGGTGGTAGCTATCAGGTGGTGAACTCGAGCGGCACGGTGGTCTCGGGTGTCACATCGACGACGCCGAGCGGTTCGAACAACCAGGCTACCTTGTCCATCCCGAGTGGGTTGACACCGGGGACGTATACAGTGCAGTATGTGCTGAACGGCGCAGTCGAGGCGTCTGGTACATTTACAGTGGCTGTTGGCTCCGCGGCTAAGGCGACTGTTAATCTGAGCCAAACCTCTGTCACCGCGGGCAACCCAGTGATCGTCTATGGCACGGTCACTGATGCGAATGGTAACCCGGTGTCCAATGTGACTGTGTATCTATCTGGTGCTGGTATCAAGAGTGGGTCGAACAATTATGTCTCGACGACCACGTCTTCCACAGGGGCTTATGCGGTATCGGTGACACCAACGATGGCCGGTAACAACGAGACTATCACTGTGAGCAGTGATGCGGCTGGTCAGAATGTCTTGGGTACTGCCACGTTGACGGTGAATCCGGCATCTGCTTCGCAGCTTACTGTTTCGCCGACTACCGCGACGGTTACTAACGGCAAGAGCCAGACTGTCACGGCGACTGTGACAGATGCGTATGGCAACCCAGTGAGTGGCGTGACCGTTAACTTCGCGCTTGAGTCTGGTGCTGCGGGAACGCTCAGCGCTGCTTCTGCAACGACGAACGCTAGCGGCCAGGCGAGTGTGACCTATACGGCTCCGTCCTCGGGCTCGGGTACCGACACGGTGACTGCTACAGTGTCGAGTGTGACTTCGAGCAACAATACTTGCACCATCACTTACTAATGAGCTATTGCTCATTAGACGAGAGTCGATGGCCCCATCTGGGGCTGTCGGCTCTTTTTCTTTTTTCACCTCTGGTTGGCTAGCATAACATGGTCGTATTCCCTCTCTATGTGTTCAGTTGACATGTTCTTCAGAGAAGAGATATGCTTATGCAGGTGTCATGCCTGCTAAACAATTGGGCTGCGGAATCATTAAGCCTGGATAACCGACGCGTCGACGAGCCGCAGCACAAGAGAGGTGACGAGTGGAGCGTATGAAACCAGCCGTGAAACGTTCGTTGCAAGTGGGACTTGGCGTGGTCATCGCGGCCGCGCTCGCAGGAGGAGGGTACTACTGGTACGAATCGAGTCAGTACTTGACCACGGACGACGCTTACGTGGATGGATTCCAGTATGTCATCGAAGCGCCTGCAAGCGGGAAGGTCGTCAATTGGGAAGGGTACGTGGGCGCGACCCTGACGCCCGGCGCCGTCATCGGGGATATTGAAGAGCAATCGGGGAATGCCATGTCGGATGTGCCCGTGGAATCGCCGGGAAATGTCTCCATCGTTCAGCGTGACGTGGCCGACGGAGAAGAGGTGGTCGCGGGGACACCCATGGCGTATGCGTATGACTTACACAATCTTTACGTCACCGCCAATGTGAAAGAGACCTTGATTCGCGAAGTCCATGTCGGTCAGAAAGTGAAAATCGACATTGACGCTTATCCGGGCCAGACCTTTGAAGGCGTGGTGGCGAGAATCGGTCTTTCCACAGCCAGCGCCTTGTCCGAAATTCCATCGACCAGCGACAACGCGAACTTCACCAAAGTCACTCAGGTGATCCCCGTGACCATTGACTTTACTACATATCCTGTCGAACCCATTGTACCGGGGATGGATGTCACCGTCCACATTGTGAAGAACTCATGACGGGAGATGAAGGGATTGGATGCTGTGAGCTCGACCCCGACCCAACACCGGTCATCTCCGTATCTTCAATTGGTCATCGTGCTCATGGGCACGTTCATGGCGGTGCTCGATACGAGTGTCGTGAACGTGGCCATTCCGAAGATGGAAGTTGCGCTCAACACCAATACGAGTGACATTCAATGGGTGTTGACCGGGTACATGCTGGTCACCGGTGTCATTGTGCCAACCTCAGGTTGGCTCATTGATACGCTTGGTCCCAAGCGGCTCTTTCTCTTTGCGCTTGTGGTCTTCACGGCGGGTTCGGCCCTCTGTGGACTCGCGTGGAACTTGCCCTCGATCATTTTCTTTCGAATTCTCCAAGGCATTGGCGGTGGATTGCTCCAGCCGGTTGCGCAGACCGTGATCTATCGGACCTTCCCGCCGCAACGGATCGGGTCCATCATGGGCGTATTCGGCATTACGATCATGGGCGCGCCTGCGTTTGGACCGCTCATCAGCGGGTACTTCGTGGAGTATTCCTCATGGCGGTGGATCTTCTTTGTCAACGTCCCGATCGGGATCGTGGCGCTCCTCTTGGCGATTCCGTACATGGACGACTTGCCGACCTCCTCATCCTTCAAACTCGACGTGTGGGGGTTGACGTTTTCGACCATTGGGTTCTTTAGCTTGCTCTACGGCTTCAACAACGTGCCGGATCACGGATGGGGGTCGACGCAGGTTCGCGTGGCGTTGGCCATCGGAGTGGTGTCGCTCCTCTTGTTCGTGATCACGGAGCTTCGGGCGGAGCGGCCCTTGCTCCAGCTGCGCTTGCTCACGACGTACACGTACGCCATGAGCTTGATCGTGGTCTCGATTCTGAGCGTGGCGCTGTTCGTCGGCATCTTCCTCATGCCGCTTTATCTCCAGAACATTCGCGGCTACAGCGCGCTGCGCACAGGACTCTTTGTGACGCCCGGCGCCTTGGTCAGCGCGCTCGTGATGCCGATCAGCGGTCGGTTGTTCGACAAGATCGGCGCACGACCACTCGGGCTCCTTGGCATCGGAATCCTTGCGGTTTCAACCTACGCGTTCACGTTCTTAACCACCGACTCGACAGGCGCACACATTCAGTTGCTCTACATCGTGCGAAGCCTCGCCATGGGCATCGCCATGATGCCCATCATGACGGCCGGGACCACGGCGGTGGTGTCGAAAAACCCCATGTTGGCGGGGCAAGCGGCCGCGTTGACCAACACCATTCGAAATGTCGCTTCGGGACTTGGGACGGCCGTCATGACCGTGTACATGACGAAGCGTGAAACCATTCGCGAGGCCCAGCTTGCTTCGCAATATGATCCGGGCAGTCCTCGTACTTTACAGTTGTCCCAGGCGACCGCCCACTACTTGGCGCAAGGCATGTCGCAAACGCAAGCTCATGCGCAAGCGATGCTTCAAATCACCGACAACTTGCAGGCCAATGCGTTTGTCCTCGGCATGAACGACACGTTCATGGTCTCGACGCTGCTTGCCATTGCCGCTTGGATTGTGGTGCTCTTCATCTATCCGATCGGGCAATCGCCGCAACGTCGGTCGTCCAATCCGCGGGTATCGCCCGCGATGGATTAAGCTGAACACTTGAACGGTAAGGGGGTTTCCCATGATGAGCACTCAACCGCCGATTCGAGAAGAAATTCCGAGTGGAAGAAGGCCCAACGCGAAGGTCGTGGCGGGTGTAGCCGCCGCGGTGGTCGTGGTTCTCGGGACCACGATCGGCGTTCTCAGCGCGCGCGCGTCGCAGGCAGCGACCATGCTGCCGACAAACGATCTGTACACCCTCCATCCAGCGAGCGCTTCGCCGACGCTCGTGACGCAAGGGACCATTGAGAGCAAAACCGAGGTGCAGGCGAGCTTTCAGGGGCCAGGCGGGCGCGTGGCGCAAATCGACGTCCAGGTCGGTCAACACGTCAAGGCTGGACAAATCCTTGCGCAATTAGATGATTCCAGTACCAAGCTCGCCGTGGACCAGGCCCGGGCCACCTACGAACAAGCGGTCGCTGCGGTCGCTGAAGCTCGAGCTTCCATGGTGGAAGCGGGCGGCGGCTTGCTCACGGCGGAGGGCAATGTGGGGCAGGCCAAGGCGGGCGTGAACGCGGCGCAAGCGGGCATCACGCAAGCGCAAGCGGGTGTCAATGAAGCCGAAGGTCAATTGAACCAAGCGAAAGCGGGACTCACCAAAGTAACCGAGGGCCCAACAGCGGCGGAAAAAGCGGTCGCGGAGCAAAACGTCCAGGCCGCCGAAGTTGCGGTGGAAAGCGCGCAAAAGGAGTATGAGGACGCGCTTGCGGCGTACAATGATCGCACCCAGGCGTATCAGCAGCTGGTCGCGGCGCAAAACGCGTATAACCAAGCCAAAGTCGCTCTGCAGACCGCTGAACAAAACCAGCAAGCGAACATTGCCGCCGCGCAGCAGGCGGAACAGACCGCCGAGCAGAACTTGCAGATCGCGCAGACCCAACTGAACAACGCGGAGCAGAAGGACGGCTCCATCACCGAGCAACAGGTACAACAAGCCTACCAGAACTACCAAAACGCCTTGTCGAACTACAACGCGTATCAACAGCAGTTCGGGACGGCCAACAACCCATATGCGGAGGAAGTACAAAGCTACGAAGCCATCTATCAGGGGCTCGAGCAAGGATACGAAGAGTTGCAAAACGCGAAACAGGCCTACAGCGCAGCGCAAGCTCAACTAGCCCAGGCTCAGTCTCAGCTTCAGACGGCGCAAACGGCGGTCGCCAACGCTCAAGCGCAATATCAAGCGGCGCAGAGCGCGCTTCAAGCGGCTGAGCAGGCGTACAACGACCGGACGGCTGAGCAAACTGCGGTGGATCAGGCGCTTGCACAGCTGAATGCCGCGAAAGCGAACCTGGCGACAGCCAAGGCGCAGTATCAAGAAGTGGTTCAGCCGCCTGACCAGGGCTCCTTGCAGTCGGCCCAAGCTGGGATTCAGACGGCCAATGCGGGTGTACAAAATGCGCAGGCGGGTGTCCAGGCCGCCAATTCGAAGCTCCAAGCGGAGATTGCTGGGTTACAATCGGCTCAAGGCGGACTGCAGGAAGCGTTAGGATCCCAGGACGCGGCGCAGGCTCAGTTGCAGGCGGCTTCGGCGCAGGAGCAGGCAGCCCAAGCTCAGTTGCAACAGGCCGAGCTCAATGAAAGCTACATGACCCTTCGCGCGCCTGTCAGCGGCGTGATCGCTGCGAAGGACATCGAGGTCGGCGACACGGTGCAACCCGGGCAAACGGCGTTTGTCATCGACACCCAGGTGTATGAGGTGGTCTTCCCGGTCTCCGTGGATCAATTGAGCGAAGTGCATGCAGGGCAGCAGGTCACCATGACCGTGCCAGGACTTTCGTCCACGCTTCGGGCCACGATCTTCCGGGTGGATCCCACGCCGATTCAAAACAACGGGGACAGCTACGAAGTGGAGGCCATTGTCAATCAGCCGCCGGCGAATCTGAAAAACGGCATGACGGGGCAAGTGACGGTCAATCTGGGGCAAGTGAAATCCCAGTTTATCATCCCGAGCATTGCCATCCAGTCGTGGAATGGCCAAGAAGGCGTCTTCGTGTACAAACCGCATGCGAAAAGTTCGGCTCAAGCCGGATTGCCGCCGCATGTTGAATTTGTCCCGGTCTCCTACACGCCTGTGAACGGCTATCAGGACGTGGTGAGCGGGGACCTGCAGTCTGGGGACCAGATCGTTCTTGGCGAAGGAGCATTCATCGTTGGGCGAAATGGGCAAGAAGACGAGAATTGAATCGAGCCAGATCCCGGGCTTCGCTCGGGAACATGAGGAGAGGTTCGTGGAACCGCTCGCGCGTACCCTTGCGGTGACCACGTATCTCCTGGTACATTCCGCCTTTTTGCAGCCCTTTTGTTCGCTCACGCCAGGGCAATATGTGCTCATGGACTTGGTTCGGCGCAACATCGCGACGCGAACCATGGACCTTGCCGATCATCTGGGCGTCACGCCGAGCGCCGTGACCATTATGCTCTCACGGCTCGAGAAGAGGGGCTGGATCCAGCGGAGCGAAGACCAGAGTGATCGGCGTGTGGTGCATATTGTCATCACCGAACAAGGCCAGGCGGAGATGACGCGCGTGGAGCGCGCGTTTACGTTCATTGTTCAACAATGTACGCGAGATGCGTCGGAATACGCATCGTTGGAACGTATCTTGAGGAGTTTACAAGAAACTCTCACGCTCCACTTGCGTACATCGCGTCCGGTCTCCGCCTGGGTACCAAAAGACGACGAAAAGCTCTAAACGAAAGCGGCCTCGCGGAATGTTCCGCCGAGGCCACTTCTATTCAGTGTCGTATGACTTGGAACTCCTTCAGTTCGCCGTGCTCGACGTACAAGAACCGCCCGGGTTTGTCGGGTGGGAGTTTCTCCGCGCCGGGGACGCCGAGGATGGTCCTGGATGCGATCTCGTCATCCACGCGTCCGCAGATGCGCCAAACCTGTTGGCGAATCTGGGAACCGAGAATTTCGGCCGTCGGATACTGCGCCGAGAGCAAGAGCACAATGCCCGTCGCGCGTGAGGCCAAGGCAAATCGCTCGAGGTACGCATGCGCGCGGTTGCGGATGTCTTTCTCATCCTTGCCACCCGTGCTCGACGTAAAAATCGAGAGCTCATCCACGACGAGAAGGATCGGTTTCTCCTCGAGCAAGAAGCCGCGTTCCTGCGCTTCCCGAAGCGACGAGGCGCCCGCTTCCTTGAGCTTGATGAGCCGTTCGCGGTGGGTCGTCCAGAGCGCTTCAAGAAGCGGCAGTGCGTCCTGCGGAAATTCCTTCATGGGCTCCGCGAGCCGAGGAAGGAGTTCCAGATAGTCGACGCCGCCCTTGGGGTCGACCAGGTAGACAAGCCAGCCCCCTTCGAGGGCCTGCTCCATGATCAGGCGTATGAGCGTCGATTTCCCGCTGCCAGTGCTTCCTGCGATCAGGAGATGCGGCCAGATGGGAAGGCGCCAGAATACCTTCCCGTCATGGCCATAACCGAGGAGAAACGACATGCGAGCTCCCGGGTGCGGCTCTTCGTCGTCGCGATCGCGCTTGACCCTAGGTTTAGGCAGTCGCCGCGTGCCTGGTTCGCGACTGGCCGCCTTGACGACCTGGTCCAGCGAACCGGAAGCGAGCACAAGATGCACACGGTCGCGGCGCTTCGGGTCCTGGGTCACCGAGCGGAATCGCTCGACGCCAAACGAGGCGCAGAAGGGAACGGCGATCTCGGGTTGTTGCCAGATGGAAGCCGGGAGCCCTGCCACAATAAGCTCTACGTCACCGTTGGTGCGCTCTTTCACTCGAACCAGGGTCGGGCGCCTGTAGCGCGGGTTGTCCCAGAGGTCTGCGCGTCGCAGCGCCTCCTCGAAGGAGGAAGCGTCGACAATCACATGGTTACGGTCGATCCAGTTGGTCCAAGCGAAATACGCTACGAGAACCGCAAAAATGGCGACAAGCCATGCTATCCAAAGATCCCGTTCGAGACCCTGCGCGACGTGACTACGCATCCGATACGCTTCATATGCGTGACGTGTGCAGAATACGACACCGATCACAGTGGCCAAGAACAGAATCGGGTGACGGCGCAACTCCCGCCAGGCCCATCGAAAGAAATCCGCGACGAGATCCATCAATTGCTCCAAGTCCGAAGAACGCGTGTTCATGCTCATGACCTTCACCTTCTTCTGTATTCATTTCATCCCCCAAGGGAGATGCAGGACAGGAACTTGTCCTTATGGCACAAGCTCCGCTTGGGCTTGAATAGATTGCGACACAGAAGGGCGCACTCCGTGACGACCTGCGAGCAATCGCATTTCTTTCTCCGTTGCCAGGAGAAATTCCATGGCCGAACACCCCAAGGCCTCCGCGAGGTGTTCCAGATACGCATCGGTGATGCAGGCTTCCGGAGACAGCCCACGGACCAACGCCCACTTGGCCAATAGCGTTTGTTGCTGCCGGGCCATGGTTTTGACATCAAACGCTGGGCCTGGCAAAACGCGTTCGAAGGACTCCGAATCTTCGATCACCGATTCGATCACGTGTTGCCACATCGGGTCCCATGGCCAACGTGAGCGGTTCAGATCCTCCGTCGGTTGTCGGAGGGACAACCACTGGAGAAACCAGTATCGGAGGAATTTCGGGAAATGTGTCACCACTTCATCGACTTCCATTTCCGCGAAGGTCCGCGTACCGTGGCGGAGCTGGTGAAACACCTCACGGCGGAGTTCGATTTCCGCGCGCCATACGGGTGCGCCGGTCCAGCCGTTTTGCTCCCATAAGCGCAAGAAGAATTTCGCCTTCGCAGACTTTCGGCTCGAGAACAGTTCATGGTGTTTATCGTAAATCCTCGCATGGATGGGCGGGCGCCCAAACGAGAATCCCGTAAACTGCCGATTCACCGCATGCGAGATTTCCGGCATCTCTTGGACATACTCGAGCCATTCGACCTCGTATTCGTGTTGATCCACGATCCGAGATCGTGTCACAAGCCGTGGCAAGTCTTCTGGGGCAAAGGTCCATTCGTCGCTGTCGATTGCCCAGTCGAGTCGACTCACGCGAGAACGCACGCCCCATTCGCCGTCTGACGTGTACAACATGTGCGGCGCGTCCGCGATCCATCGCAAGGTTCGCATGACGTCTTGCCACCAGGCGTGAAACGGCCTCGCCCAAAGCTCCATGCTGCCGAGGATCACTTCGAACGGCCACAAATGTGCCTTGCGCGGCGGCTCGGTTTCGTACACTCGCCAGCGAATGCCTATGTCTTCCGCTTCCCGGGCCCAGCTGCGAAAGGCGAGCCATCGTCCCGAGGAGGCCGCGGCATCATAGACAAGATGCAGGCCATATCCAGGAAGGGCTTGGCCGTCGGGCGCCTGGTTGTCTCGGAACCTTTGAAGGGTCCGAATGAATTCGCCAAAGACCACCGTGTGGTCTTCGACCCACAAATGCGCTACAATCATGTCAGGGTTGGACAGGATCAACGTCCATTCCCCCTCTGCATTCCAGAAAAAGGTGCGTATTTACAAGGGTGCGTGTTACTCACCGCACCACGTTGCTCATTCCTCTGCGATGGGCTTGGCCCAGGCGTCCGGCCGGCTCCGGTCCCCCAACCTCCGCCGGCCGTCCGCCTGGGC
>NZ_BAAJPH010000021.1:0-235 GCF_057538885.1 Alicyclobacillus sp. CIJ1
GCATGCGTCAAGATCAGGATTTGGGAGAGGATGCGAAGGCGCATGGGGATAGGCATGTCCAACGTAAGGGAAGGAAAGGGATGGGTGATCAACAAGGGGACTTGAAACGCACACTGAGTGGCATTGCTTCAGCTGCGATTGTCCTGGGTGCGATTAGCCCGATGGCGTTTGCGGCAACGTCCACGAGCGGTCTCACGCCAGCTGGCCAGTTGCCCATTGTGGTCAATGGCCAGGT
>NZ_BAAJPH010000022.1:0-285 GCF_057538885.1 Alicyclobacillus sp. CIJ1
GATAGGTGGGAGACGGAGAAGCTTGGGCGCCAGCCTGAGTGGAGTCGGCGTTGGGATACCACCCTTGGGACACGGTTGTTCTAACCGGCCTTGTGAGGACGCGAGGCGGGACAGTGTCAGGCGGACAGTTTGACTGGGGCGGACGCCTCCTAAAGGGTAACGGAGGCGCCCAAAGGTTCCCTCAGCGCGGATGGAAATCGCGCGGAGCGTGCAAAGGCAAAAGGGAGCTTGACTGCGAGACGGACAGGTCGAGCAGGGACGAAAGTCGGGCTTAGTGACCCGGTG
>NZ_BAAJPH010000023.1:0-402 GCF_057538885.1 Alicyclobacillus sp. CIJ1
CTTCCTGAAGGAAGAGCCGCAGTGAAAAGGCCCAAGCGACTGTTTAGCAAAAACACAGGTCTCTGCGAAGCCGAAAGGCGACGTATAGGGGCTGACGCCTGCCCGGTGCTGGAAGGTTAAGAGGAGGGCTTAGGGGGGGTACCCCGAAGGTCCGAATCGAAGCCCCAGTAAACGGCGGCCGTAACTATAACGGTCCTAAGGTAGCGAAATTCCTTGTCGGGTAAGTTCCGACCCGCACGAAAGGCGTAACGACTTGGGCACTGTCTCAACGAGAGACCCGGTGAAATTGTAGTACCTGTGAAGATGCAGGTTACCCGCGGTTAGACGGAAAGACCCCGTGGAGCTTGACTGTAGCCTGATATGGGACAACGGTGTTCCATGTACAGGATAGGTGGGAGACGG
>NZ_BAAJPH010000024.1:0-285 GCF_057538885.1 Alicyclobacillus sp. CIJ1
TAGCCGAAGGAGAACAGGTTGACATTCCTGTACCACCGTAGGCGTTTGAGCGAAGGGGTGACGCAGGAGGACGAGGGAAGCGGCCGGATGGAAGAGGCCGTCCAAGCAGCGAGCGTGGGGTGTAGTGAAATGCGCACCCTGGAAAGCGTGAGCTGTGATGGGGAGGGAAGGACAGTACCGAAGTCCCGACGTTCACACTGCCGAGAAAAGCCTCTAGCGAGCCGAAGGTGCCCGTACCGGAAACCGACACAGGTGGGCGCGTGGAGAACACGAAGGCGCGCGGGA
>NZ_BAAJPH010000025.1:0-285 GCF_057538885.1 Alicyclobacillus sp. CIJ1
AGAAGCAGCCATCATTGAAAGAGTGCGTAATAGCTCACTGGTCGAGTGGCGCTGCGCGGAAAATGGAACGGGGCTAAACCGGACACCGAAGCTCGGGATGGCGACATGGTAGGGGAGCGTTCCATGTGCGGGGAAGCTGAGCCGTAAGGCTTGGTGGAGCGCATGGAAGTGAGAATGCCGGTATGAGTAGCGAAAAGAGGGGTGAGAATCCCCTCCGCCGAAAGCCCAAGGTTTCCTGGGGAAGGCTCGTCCGCCCAGGGTCAGTCGGGACCTAAGGCGAGGCCG
>NZ_BAAJPH010000026.1:0-287 GCF_057538885.1 Alicyclobacillus sp. CIJ1
GGGTGTGTTTAGTTTTGAGGGAGCGAGAGCTCTCTCGGAGGACCTTGGCAAGTGCATAGGGAGAAAGGCAAGGTGAAGCTAGGAAGGGCACACGGTGGATGCCTAGGCGCCAAGAGCCGAAGAAGGACGGGGCGAACGCCGATACGCCACGGGGAGCCGTAAGCGGGCTGAGATCCGTGGATGTCCGAATGGGGGAACCCGCTGGCGGGAAGCGCCAGCAGCTTAAGGCCGAAAGGCGTTAAGCGGGGAACCGGGGGAAGTGAAACATCTCAGTACCCCGAGGAAGA
>NZ_BAAJPH010000027.1:0-285 GCF_057538885.1 Alicyclobacillus sp. CIJ1
TGACATCCCTCTGACCGGTGCAGAGATGCACCTTCCCTTCGGGGCAGAGGAGACAGGTGGTGCATGGTTGTCGTCAGCTCGTGTCGTGAGATGTTGGGTTCAGTCCCGCAACGAGCGCAACCCTTGACCTGTGTTACCAGCGCGTTGAGGCGGGGACTCACAGGTGACTGCCGGCGTAAGTCGGAGGAAGGCGGGGATGACGTCAAATCATCATGCCCCTGATGTCCTGGGCTACACACGTGCTACAATGGGCGGTACAAAGGGAGGCGAAGCCGCGAGGCGGAG
>NZ_BAAJPH010000028.1:0-245 GCF_057538885.1 Alicyclobacillus sp. CIJ1
GCGTAGGCGGTCGAGCAAGTCTGGAGTGAAAGTCCATGGCTCAACCATGGGATGGCTCTGGAAACTGCTTGACTTGAGTGCTGGAGAGGCAAGGGGAATTCCACGTGTAGCGGTGAAATGCGTAGAGATGTGGAGGAATACCCGTGGCGAAGGCGCCTTGCTGGACAGTGACTGACGCTGAGGCACGAAAGCGTGGGGAGCAAACAGGATTAGATACCCTGGTAGTCCACGCCGTAAACGATGAG
>NZ_BAAJPH010000029.1:0-285 GCF_057538885.1 Alicyclobacillus sp. CIJ1
AGGGGGCGAGCGTTGTCCGGAATCACTGGGCGTAAAGGGTGCGTAGGCGGTCGAGCAAGTCTGGAGTGAAAGTCCATGGCTCAACCATGGGATGGCTCTGGAAACTGCTTGACTTGAGTGCTGGAGAGGCAAGGGGAATTCCGCGTGTAGCGGTGAAATGCGTAGAGATGTGGAGGAATACCCGTGGCGAAGGCGCCTTGCTGGACAGTGACTGACGCTGAGGCACGAAAGCGTGGGGAGCAAACAGGATTAGATACCCTGGTAGTCCACGCCGTAAACGATGAG
>NZ_BAAJPH010000030.1:0-292 GCF_057538885.1 Alicyclobacillus sp. CIJ1
GCGCGGTGGCGCGGGAATCGCTCCTTGAAAACTAAACACACGAGACCACCAAGCCCGTAAGTCCTTGTGACCGAACGGTCAGGATAAAGCACTTGGATTGAGAGTTTGATCCTGGCTCAGGACGAACGCTGGCGGCGTGCCTAATACATGCAAGTCGAGCGGACCTCTTTTGAGGTCAGCGGCGGACGGGTGAGGAACACGTGGGTAATCTGCCTTTCAGACCGGAATAACGCCCGGAAACGGGCGCTAATGCCGGATACGCCCGCGAGGAGGCATCTTCTTGCGGGGAAAG
>NZ_BAAJPH010000031.1:0-282 GCF_057538885.1 Alicyclobacillus sp. CIJ1
TCGAGCGGACCTCTTTTGAGGTCAGCGGCGGACGGGTGAGGAACACGTGGGTAATCTGCCTTTCAGACCGGAATAACGCCCGGAAACGGGCGCTAATGCCGGATACGCCCGCGAGGAGGCATCTTCTTGCGGGGAAAGGCCCAACTGGGCCGCTGAGAGAGGAGCCCGCGGCGCATTAGCTAGTTGGCGGGGTAACGGCCCACCAAGGCGACGATGCGTAGCCGACCTGAGAGGGTGACCGGCCACACTGGGACTGAGACACGGCCCAGACTCCTACGGGAG
>NZ_BAAJPH010000032.1:0-285 GCF_057538885.1 Alicyclobacillus sp. CIJ1
AAGTCGAGCGGACCTCTTTTGAGGTCAGCGGCGGACGGGTGAGGAACACGTGGGTAATCTGCCTTTCAGACCGGAATAACGCCCGGAAACGGGCGCTAATGCCGGATACGCCCGCGAGGAGGCATCTTCTTGCGGGGAAAGGTCCAACTGGGCCGCTGAGAGAGGAGCCCGCGGCGCATTAGCTAGTTGGCGGGGTAACGGCCCACCAAGGCGACGATGCGTAGCCGACCTGAGAGGGTGACCGGCCACACTGGGACTGAGACACGGCCCAGACTCCTACGGGAG
>NZ_BAAJPH010000033.1:0-285 GCF_057538885.1 Alicyclobacillus sp. CIJ1
TCGAGCGGACCTCTTTTGAGGTCAGCGGCGGACGGGTGAGGAACACGTGGGTAATCTGCCTTTCAGACCGGAATAACGCCCGGAAACGGGCGCTAATGCCGGATACGCCCGCGAGGAGGCATCTTCTTGCGGGGAAAGGCCCGACTGGGCCGCTGAGAGAGGAGCCCGCGGCGCATTAGCTAGTTGGCGGGGTAACGGCCCACCAAGGCGACGATGCGTAGCCGACCTGAGAGGGTGACCGGCCACACTGGGACTGAGACACGGCCCAGACTCCTACGGGAGGCA
>NZ_BAAJPH010000034.1:0-468 GCF_057538885.1 Alicyclobacillus sp. CIJ1
CTGGGCCGCTGAGAGAGGAGCCCGCGGCGCATTAGCTAGTTGGCGGGGTAACGGCCCACCAAGGCGACGATGCGTAGCCGACCTGAGAGGGTGACCGGCCACACTGGGACTGAGACACGGCCCAGACTCCTACGGGAGGCAGCAGTAGGGAATCTTCCGCAATGGGCGCAAGCCTGACGGAGCAACGCCGCGTGAGCGAAGAAGGCCTTCGGGTTGTAAAGCTCTGTTGCTCGGGGAGAGCGGCATGGGGAGTGGAAAGCCCCATGCGAGACGGTACCGAGTGAGGAAGCCCCGGCTAACTACGTGCCAGCAGCCGCGGTAAAACGTAGGGGGCGAGCGTTGTCCGGAATCACTGGGCGTAAAGGGTGCGTAGGCGGTCGAGCAAGTCTGGAGTGAAAGTCCATGGCTCAACCATGGGATGGCTCTGGAAACTGCTTGACTTGAGTGCTGGAGAGGCAAGGGGAATTC
>NZ_BAAJPH010000035.1:0-285 GCF_057538885.1 Alicyclobacillus sp. CIJ1
GCGTAGGCGGTCGAGCAAGTCTGGAGTGAAAGTCCATGGCTCAACCATGGGATGGCTCTGGAAACTGCTTGACTTGAGTGCTGGAGAGGCAAGGGGAATTCCACGTGTAGCGGTGAAATGCGTAGAGATGTGGAGGAATACCTGTGGCGAAGGCGCCTTGCTGGACAGTGACTGACGCTGAGGCACGAAAGCGTGGGGAGCAAACAGGATTAGATACCCTGGTAGTCCACGCCGTAAACGATGAGTGCTAGGTGTTGGGGGGACACACCCCAGTGCCGAAGGAAA
>NZ_BAAJPH010000036.1:0-408 GCF_057538885.1 Alicyclobacillus sp. CIJ1
TGGCGAAGGCGCCTTGCTGGACAGTGACTGACGCTGAGGCACGAAAGCGTGGGGAGCAAACAGGATTAGATACCCTGGTAGTCCACGCCGTAAACGATGAGTGCTAGGTGTTGGGGGGACACACCCCAGTGCCGAAGGAAACCCAATAAGCACTCCGCCTGGGGAGTACGGTCGCAAGACTGAAACTCAAAGGAATTGACGGGGGCCCGCACAAGCAGTGGAGCATGTGGTTTAATTCGAAGCAACGCGAAGAACCTTACCAGGGCTTGACATCCCTCTGACCGGTGCAGAGATGCACCTTCCCTTCGGGGCAGAGGAGACAGGTGGTGCATGGTTGTCGTCAGCTCGTGTCGTGAGATGTTGGGTTCAGTCCCGCAACGAGCGCAACCCTTGACCTGTGTTACCAGC
>NZ_BAAJPH010000037.1:0-285 GCF_057538885.1 Alicyclobacillus sp. CIJ1
TGACATCCCTCTGACCGGTGCAGAGATGCACCTTCCCTTCGGGGCAGAGGAGACAGGTGGTGCATGGTTGTCGTCAGCTCGTGTCGTGAGATGTTGGGTTCAGTCCCGCAACGAGCGCAACCCTTGACCTGTGTTACCAGCGTGTTGAGGCGGGGACTCACAGGTGACTGCCGGCGTAAGTCGGAGGAAGGCGGGGATGACGTCAAATCATCATGCCCCTGATGTCCTGGGCTACACACGTGCTACAATGGGCGGTACAAAGGGAGGCGAAGCCGCGAGGCGGAG
>NZ_BAAJPH010000038.1:0-589 GCF_057538885.1 Alicyclobacillus sp. CIJ1
TTGAGGCGGGGACTCACAGGTGACTGCCGGCGTAAGTCGGAGGAAGGCGGGGATGACGTCAAATCATCATGCCCCTGATGTCCTGGGCTACACACGTGCTACAATGGGCGGTACAAAGGGAGGCGAAGCCGCGAGGCGGAGCGAAACCCAAAAAGCCGCTCGTAGTTCGGATTGCAGGCTGCAACTCGCCTGCATGAAGCCGGAATTGCTAGTAATCGCGGATCAGCATGCCGCGGTGAATACGTTCCCGGGCCTTGTACACACCGCCCGTCACACCACGAGAGTCGGCAACACCCGAAGTCGGTGAGGTAACCCCGCAAGGGGAGCCAGCCGCCGAAGGTGGGGTCGATGATTGGGGTGAAGTCGTAACAAGGTAGCCGTACCGGAAGGTGCGGCTGGATCACCTCCTTTCTAGGGAGAAGGACGGGGCTTGCGGGTTTGGGAGGTTGGGTGTGTTTAGTTTTGAGGGAGCGAGAGCTCTCTCGGAGGACCTTGGCAAGTGCATAGGGAGAAAGGCAAGGTGAAGCTAGGAAGGGCACACGGTGGATGCCTAGGCGCCAAGAGCCGAAGAAGGACGGGGCGAACGCCG
>NZ_BAAJPH010000039.1:0-287 GCF_057538885.1 Alicyclobacillus sp. CIJ1
GGGTGTGTTTAGTTTTGAGGGAGCGAGAGCTCTCTCGGAGGACCTTGGCAAGTGCATAGGGAGAAAGGCAAGGTGAAGCTAGGAAGGGCACACGGTGGATGCCTAGGCGCCAAGAGCCGAAGAAGGACGGGGCGAACGCCGAAATGCCACGGGGAGCCGTAAGCGGGCTGAGATCCGTGGATGTCCGAATGGGGGAACCCGCTGGCGGGAAGCGCCAGCAGCTTAAGGCCGAAAGGCGTTAAGCGGGGAACCGGGGGAAGTGAAACATCTCAGTACCCCGAGGAAGA
>NZ_BAAJPH010000040.1:0-285 GCF_057538885.1 Alicyclobacillus sp. CIJ1
AGAAGCAGCCATCATTGAAAGAGTGCGTAATAGCTCACTGGTCGAGTGGCGCTGCGCGGAAAATGGAACGGGGCTAAACCGGACACCGAAGCTCGGGATGGCGACATGGTAGGGGAGCGTTCCATGTGCGGGGAAGCTGAGCTGTAAGGCTTGGTGGAGCGCATGGAAGTGAGAATGCCGGTATGAGTAGCGAAAAGAGGGGTGAGAATCCCCTCCGCCGAAAGCCCAAGGTTTCCTGGGGAAGGCTCGTCCGCCCAGGGTCAGTCGGGACCTAAGGCGAGGCCG
>NZ_BAAJPH010000041.1:0-289 GCF_057538885.1 Alicyclobacillus sp. CIJ1
TAAGGCTTGGTGGAGCGCATGGAAGTGAGAATGCCGGTATGAGTAGCGAAAAGAGGGGTGAGAATCCCCTCCGCCGAAAGCCCAAGGTTTCCTGGGGAAGGCTCGTCCGCCCAGGGTCAGTCGGGACCTAAGGCGAGGCCGAAAGGCGTAGCCGAAGGAGAACAGGTTGACATTCCTGTACCACCGTAGGCGTTTGAGCGAAGGGGTGACGCAGGAGGACGAGGGAAGCGGCCGGATGGAAGAGGCCGTCCAAGCAGCGAGCGTGGGGTGTAGTGAAATGCGCACCCTG
>NZ_BAAJPH010000042.1:0-285 GCF_057538885.1 Alicyclobacillus sp. CIJ1
TAGCCGAAGGAGAACAGGTTGACATTCCTGTACCACCGTAGGCGTTTGAGCGAAGGGGTGACGCAGGAGGACGAGGGAAGCGGCCGGATGGAAGAGGCCGTCCAAGCAGCGAGCGTGGGGTGTAGTGAAATGCGCACCCTGGGAAGCGTGAGCTGTGATGGGGAGGGAAGGACAGTACCGAAGTCCCGACGTTCACACTGCCGAGAAAAGCCTCTAGCGAGCCGAAGGTGCCCGTACCGGAAACCGACACAGGTGGGCGCGTGGAGAACACGAAGGCGCGCGGGA
>NZ_BAAJPH010000043.1:0-334 GCF_057538885.1 Alicyclobacillus sp. CIJ1
AGCGTGAGCTGTGATGGGGAGGGAAGGACAGTACCGAAGTCCCGACGTTCACACTGCCGAGAAAAGCCTCTAGCGAGCCGAAGGTGCCCGTACCGGAAACCGACACAGGTGGGCGCGTGGAGAACACGAAGGCGCGCGGGAGAACTCTCGTTAAGGAACTCGGCAAAATGGCCCCGTAACTTCGGGAGAAGGGGCGCTCTTCCTGAAGGAAGAGCCGCAGTGAAAAGGCCCAAGCGACTGTTTAGCAAAAACACAGGTCTCTGCGAAGCCGAAAGGCGACGTATAGGGGCTGACGCCTGCCCGGTGCTGGAAGGTTAAGAGGAGGGCTTAGGGG
>NZ_BAAJPH010000044.1:0-278 GCF_057538885.1 Alicyclobacillus sp. CIJ1
GCTCTTCCTGAAGGAAGAGCCGCAGTGAAAAGGCCCAAGCGACTGTTTAGCAAAAACACAGGTCTCTGCGAAGCCGAAAGGCGACGTATAGGGGCTGACGCCTGCCCGGTGCTGGAAGGTTAAGAGGAGGGCTTAGGGGGGTACCCCGAAGGTCCGAATCGAAGCCCCAGTAAACGGCGGCCGTAACTATAACGGTCCTAAGGTAGCGAAATTCCTTGTCGGGTAAGTTCCGACCCGCACGAAAGGCGTAACGACTTGGGCGCTGTCTCAACGAGAGA
>NZ_BAAJPH010000045.1:0-279 GCF_057538885.1 Alicyclobacillus sp. CIJ1
GCGCTCTTCCTGAAGGAAGAGCCGCAGTGAAAAGGCCCAAGCGACTGTTTAGCAAAAACACAGGTCTCTGCGAAGCCGAAAGGCGACGTATAGGGGCTGACGCCTGCCCGGTGCTGGAAGGTTAAGAGGAGGGCTTAGGGGGTACCCCGAAGGTCCGAATCGAAGCCCCAGTAAACGGCGGCCGTAACTATAACGGTCCTAAGGTAGCGAAATTCCTTGTCGGGTAAGTTCCGACCCGCACGAAAGGCGTAACGACTTGGGCGCTGTCTCAACGAGAGA
>NZ_BAAJPH010000046.1:0-288 GCF_057538885.1 Alicyclobacillus sp. CIJ1
GCTCTTCCTGAAGGAAGAGCCGCAGTGAAAAGGCCCAAGCGACTGTTTAGCAAAAACACAGGTCTCTGCGAAGCCGAAAGGCGACGTATAGGGGCTGACGCCTGCCCGGTGCTGGAAGGTTAAGAGGAGGGCTTAGGGGGGTGAACCCCCGAAGGTCCGAATCGAAGCCCCAGTAAACGGCGGCCGTAACTATAACGGTCCTAAGGTAGCGAAATTCCTTGTCGGGTAAGTTCCGACCCGCACGAAAGGCGTAACGACTTGGGCGCTGTCTCAACGAGAGACCCGGTG
>NZ_BAAJPH010000047.1:0-285 GCF_057538885.1 Alicyclobacillus sp. CIJ1
TAAACGGCGGCCGTAACTATAACGGTCCTAAGGTAGCGAAATTCCTTGTCGGGTAAGTTCCGACCCGCACGAAAGGCGTAACGACTTGGGCGCTGTCTCAACGAGAGACCCGGTGAAATTGTAGTACCTGTGAAGATGCAGGCTACCCGCGGTTAGACGGAAAGACCCCGTGGAGCTTGACTGTAGCCTGATATGGGACAACGGTGTTCCATGTACAGGATAGGTGGGAGACGGAGAAGCTTGGGCGCCAGCCTGAGTGGAGTCGGCGTTGGGATACCACCCTTG
>NZ_BAAJPH010000048.1:0-234 GCF_057538885.1 Alicyclobacillus sp. CIJ1
TAAACGGCGGCCGTAACTATAACGGTCCTAAGGTAGCGAAATTCCTTGTCGGGTAAGTTCCGACCCGCACGAAAGGCGTAACGACTTGGGCGCTGTCTCAACGAGAGACCCGGTGAAATTGTAGTACCTGTGAAGATGCAGGTTACCCGCGGTTAGACGGAAAGACCCCGTGGAGCTTGACTGTAGCCTGATATGGGACAACGGTGTTCCATGTACAGGATAGGTGGGAGACGG
>NZ_BAAJPH010000049.1:0-215 GCF_057538885.1 Alicyclobacillus sp. CIJ1
ACCCGCGGTTAGACGGAAAGACCCCGTGGAGCTTGACTGTAGCCTGATATGGGACAACGGTGTTCCATGTACAGGATAGGTGGGAGACGGAGAAGCTTGGGCGCCAGCCTGAGTGGAGTCGGCGTTGGGATACCACCCTTGGGACACGGTTGTTCTAACCGGCCTTGTGAGGACGCGAGGCGGGACAGTGTCAGGCGGACAGTTTGACTGGGGCG
>NZ_BAAJPH010000050.1:0-285 GCF_057538885.1 Alicyclobacillus sp. CIJ1
GATAGGTGGGAGACGGAGAAGCTTGGGCGCCAGCCTGAGTGGAGTCGGCGTTGGGATACCACCCTTGGGACACGGTTGTTCTAACCGGCCTTGTGAGGACGCGAGGCGGGACAGTGTCAGGCGGACAGTTTGACTGGGGCGGTCGCCTCCTAAAGGGTAACGGAGGCGCCCAAAGGTTCCCTCAGCGCGGATGGAAATCGCGCGGAGCGTGCAAAGGCAAAAGGGAGCTTGACTGCGAGACGGACAGGTCGAGCAGGGACGAAAGTCGGGCTTAGTGACCCGGTG
>NZ_BAAJPH010000052.1:0-13273 GCF_057538885.1 Alicyclobacillus sp. CIJ1
TGGCACAACGCTTCGAGATCCGCCACCGTGTATCGCGCGCGATCCGGGTCGTTCCGGTCGGCGTCGCACAACTTGGAGATGATGTCCTCATACTGCATGGTTCGTTGCCTCCTTCAACTCTCGAATCATCCTCTGGAATGTGAGCTCCGTCTGAACTCCCCAAGGATTCTCGAATTGGCTTGCGAACTTCGCCGCCACTTCAAACCGTCCAATCAGGTCGTTTGCGAAGGTGATGTCGCATGTGACGTTCACTGTGGTTGCTCCTCTCTTGCTGTGTCAGCCTGTGAAGTTAAAAGTTCTGACACCGGAACATTGAGTGCATCCGCAAGCCGTTCTAACGTATCGATGGCTGGTTGAACTGTGCCGGACTCAAACTGACTAATTGCCGATTGCACAACCCCCACTTTCTTCGCAAGCGCCGCCTGACTTAGCCCGCGTTCGCTTCGGATCCTTTGCAACGCTTGCGCGTTGAACATCCAATTTCACTCCCTTCGCTTATCAGTGTATTAGTAATGCTCATAGTTGTCAATAGTATTGCTCATATTTTCTCGCCTTGTGTTGTGCTCGCTTTGAACTTGACGTAGGATTTAATTAGCGTCACTGATGGAAGGGGAGCCGTCTTGTGTTTGATGTGGGTGCTCGTTTGCGCTCCCTTCGCACGGCTGCGGGACTGACCACCAAGCAACTTGCCGACGCCGTTGGCGTTCACCAGTCCTTCATCAGCCAAGTCGAGAACAACTCGAGTGGCATCAAACTGCAAACATTGGAGTCCATATGCGATTACCTCGGCATTTCTCTCGCCGAATTCTTCGGTGAACCGTCGACTAATGAACTGCCAACCGACTTGATGCAATTGGTGCGAGCTGCTAGCAATTTAACGACCGAACAGCGTGTTCAACTTACCAAGTTTCTAGAAAGTCTCGTTTCGTCAAAGGAGTGATCCCCTTGCCCGAAACCCGCGACCGCGCCGACGAGATCATCGAACGCTTTGTCGGGGTGCCCGTCCGCATGACCGTCATGATGGGCGGAAAATCGAGCCTTGTGATCGATACCGTGATCAGCAGGGTCTCCCGCCACAAGGAAGGCGGCCTCATCGCGCTGGACGGCGGCGCGTTCTTCGTCGAGTCCGCCATGCTCGTCGAAGTCTCACCCACCATGCTGGTTCTGCGCGACACCGAGCGTCGCTGGTCGCTGTCCGTCCTCAGATGGTCTGACCTGCCCGAGGAGTTCAGGCCTTATCCTCGTGGTCAGTGGGTGGACCCGCGACCGGAGGACGACGATCTGTTTGCGGATTGAGTTGTCAAGGTGCGCAGCGCGTCTTGTCACCAAACACTCCTTCGACAAGCTGTTCATAGGGAATTCCAAACACCCTGTGAATGCTTCGAAGGTTGTCGAGACTCGGCTTCCGTGTACCAAGTTCGAGATGCCGATATTCTCGTTCGCTCATGTTCAGCCTGCGCGCCGCTTCGGCTTGGGTCCATCCTCGTTCCAATCGAGCTTGCCGAAGCAGGTGCCGCATTGATCACCACCTCGCATATTCGGCACGTTTGTGCCTTTCGAGTTTCATTATATTCGGCACGAATGTGCCGATCAAGATGTTTGGTGATTCTATGACGATATTTTCTGAGCGTCTACGCATGCTCCGAAGGCGAAACGGATTAACCCAACTTGAATTGGCCTCAGCAGTTCAGTTGTCTGAGCGAGTTATCCGTTACTACGAAAGCGGCGAACGAGAACCCGTCGTTTCTCAGTTGATAGCTCTCGCCGACTTCTTCAACGTCAGCCTGGACTACCTCGTCGGCCGCACCGACGACCCAACGCCGCCGAAGCGCAGCTCGTCGTCGAATGAGCCGGGTTCGTAAGACACTTAACGGCGAACAGTCATTTCCCGAACCGGGATACCGAAGTGCTCTTCGATTTTCACCGCAGTATCAATGGATGGTCGCTTTTCGTCGGCCTCTAAGTATCGATAACCGCGCTCAGTCATGTTGAGCATTTCGGCGGCTTGCTTCACTGTGAGTTGCATCGCCAAGCGTCGTTCTTTCAGTCGCTGCCCTAACGTTTTGGTCATCATCACCACCTCTCAAGAGAGGAATTATGGTTCCTATTTGCTTCTGATGCTAACAGGAATCATGGTTCCTGTCAAGTAGAATGGAGCGCTTTTATGGACGTTTTTGCTCAGCGTTTAGCGGAACTTCGAAAACGACGTTCCATGACTCAACGACAAATAGCAGAGTTCATCGGTCTTTCCGAACGAATGCTTCGTTTCTACGAATCAGGAAGCAAACAGCCAACTTTAGATGTTTTGATTAGACTTGCGAATGTATTAGATACCAGTATTGATTACTTGGCGGGCTTGACCGACGACCCCACGCCACCGCGTCGCAACTCCTCATCCGAGCGCGATCCGTAGGACACAACGCGCCCTTCGACTGCGGTGACCGATTGCCCGATGGTGTTTCACCCCGAACTTCGGATTTCCTCGATTCGAATTGGCGACGAAATTCGTCGGCAATTCCTTGCGTGAAACAGCAAAGAAGTCTTCGTTTTCAATGAATCGCTGTCGATTCTCTCGAAGATAACCTCGATATTTGGATTTCCTTCTTTCGAGTTACGTCCGAATTCCAGACGCAACTTAGGACAACTCAGAATTGAGGAGTCTCCGTTTACGTCACGCACTCTTGAGGTCTTCTTGCGCCCCAAGGATCACCGCCTCGCAGATCCTCATGACCGCCTCCGGGTCTCCCGTTGCCCGCGCGTAGCCCCGCAACACACACAGCGTCGGCTGCCGTGTACCGAGCTCCACCCTTGCGATCTGCGCCTGCGTTGTCCGAGCGCAGTACGCTACATACTCCTGAGTGACGCCGGCCTCCAGTCTCAACATGCGTAGGGCTTGTCCGAGCCACATCGCCTCCGTGCCGATCACCTCCTTTAGGAATATTCCTAGACATTGCTATGTGTGTTGGTAGTTTGTATTTTATGAAGTGTGAACTTCCTCATCCCCGCCTTGCACCTCGCTCCACCATTCCCACGGTGGACGGCGGGGATTAGCTTGCCTGATGTCGGTTTGACTGTTTCATTTGTTCGCACCACATTAGAAAAGCTTCCCTTTCAACGCGAATTAGTCTCCCAACGCGAATTGCCGGGAAAGACGGATCCCGTGCCAATTCGTAGGCTTTTACGCGACCTATCCGCATGTATCGCGCCACGTCGTCCATTTTCAGCACGGGAGGTAGTTCGTTCGCATTCAATCTGAACCTCACCTTCTTTCGTCTGCGTCATCCGTGAGACGAAGCGGCATGGAAGAAAAATCTCTTCACGAGACACACCGTACAAACACGCGATTTGTTCCGCCCGGTCAGGGCTTACACGTCGTTTGCCACTCTCGATCTCGGAAAGATATCCACTTGGAATTCCGAGATTCCGGGCTGCATCTTCCATGCTTAATCCAGTGGCTAGTCTCGCTAAACGAACTAGACTTTCCATCACGCCACCGCCATCTCATTTCGGGATTACAACGAGACTATATAACACAATCTGAATAGAGTCAATACGTAACGAGCAACACGAAATAAATTTTGTTGCACTTCGCAATGTGCGAGGATATACTGAGAGCAGGCAATGCAACGAGGAGGAACTGTCGTGTTTGCGGATAGATTGCGCGAGCTACGCTTGATTTCTGGCATATCAAGAAAGGAGTTAGCCCAAGGCATCGGGATTGCTGAGTCCACCATCGCGAACTATGAAAACAACCTTCGACTGCCAGATTACGAAGTCTTGACTCGTATTGCCGATTTCTTTGACGTTACAACTGATTACTTGTTGGGGCGAACGGATGATCCCAAAGGACAAGCAACGAAGGAAGAACCCATTACTATCGAAGAATTAGCGTTCCTGCGCTGGGTACGTAAGCATGTAAAAGGTGTCTTCTTTGCCGAATTCGATGAAGCTCCCGAGGAATCCAAAAAGGCTGTGATGGAGACCTTGCGTTGGTATTGGGAAACCATCGAGAAACCCCGCATCAAGAAGAACGAGAACCCTTCCTGAGATTCCCTCTCTGTAAAAAGTCAAGACTCCAAATCCTTCTTCTTGCGATCTAAAATACGAACATACGTTCCTATACTATGTCCCACATCGTTGCTGGAGGTCTTGTGTATGTTGGGGCATCTCATAGATCGCGTGGAGTCTTTTTTCAAAGACATGGGTGTTTCATCCCCGAGAGAGCTTGACTTTAAGGCGCTTGCAGCATCGAACTCCGCGAAATTGTTTTACGCCCCTCGAAAATCACACGCCATTACTATCTTCCGCGACGATGGATCCGTTGAACACATTTGCGTGGTGAACTCGAAGGAGACAAATGAGGTGCAGCGGGTTCATGCTTCTTTGGAGATCTCTCATACGTTTCTCTTCTCCGAAAGCGAGACTAAGATCGTCGATGTTTTCCGAGTCTTTCAAGAACCGCAAGTGATCCAATTAGCAGGCCATATCTTTGCGCCGTCGTTTCTCTTGCGCGAGTACTTCAAATGGATATCGCCATGTTCGAATGACTGCGTGGAGTTCCTTGCTAATGAATTCTGTGTGACCCGCGAGGCTATGCGTCAGCGGATCAATGATTTTCTCCTGCGCACATTCTTTTGAGGATAACGGGGGCAAGCAATGAATGGTCATGTGACTAAAAAAGGAAGTAAGTACTATGTTGTCATTGAACTGGAACGTGACGCAAACGGAAAGCGTCGGCGCAAATGGTTCGGTGGTTACAAGACGAAAAAGGAAGCTCAAGCTGCACTTGTGCAGAAACTCCACGAATTGCAGACGGGGCAATTCATTGAAGAGAGCGACATCACAATCGCGGAGTTTCTACAACAGTGGCTTGAGCACAAACGATCTCAGGTGCGACCGGCTACTTTACGAAGTTATGAATGGCATATCCGTCGTCATATTCTCCCCTACATCGGACACATCAAAGTTTCTAAACTCACACCTTCCATTCTTCAGAATCTGTACATCACTTTACAAAAAGCTCCTCGGCATGATGGCAAGCCGGGTTCAGTTTCCAATCGGTCCATTTTACATGCACATCTTGTGCTTCATGAAGCTCTAGAACGTGCAGTGCGTTGGGGAATCATTCCGCGCAATGTGTGTGATCTAGTCGATCCACCGAGACCTCAGAAAGTTGATATACAAGTGTGGGACATTGAACACGTGAATCGATTTTTGTTAGCGGCCAGGAATGATCGATACTATATTGCATTTTTACTGGCAATTACTACAGGAATGCGGAAGGGCGAGATCCTTGGGCTTCGGTGGATCGACATTGACTTTGCGTCGAAACTGATCACGGTAAGGCAAAACTTAAGTTTTGTTCACGGACAGATATACTTTCTGGAACCAAAGACCGCTAGAGGGCGTCGCGCCGTCGCTTTGTCTGATCCCATCATAGAAGCTCTTAAAAGGCATAGAGAAATTCAGGATGCAGAACGTCACCGAGCAGGAGTTCTGTATGAAGATCACGGTCTCGTGGTACAAACAGAGTTGGGTCATCCCGTCACACCCAGAGCCCTTGATAGATCGTGGTATAGCCTATTGAAGCAGTGCGACGTTCCCAAGATACGATTTCATGATCTCAGACATACGCATGCGACCTTGTTATTGAAACAAGGTGTTCATCCCAAGATTGTGTCAGAACGACTTGGACATGCGAATATCGGAATTACTCTGGACACCTATTCTCATGTCTTACCAAACCTCCAACAGTCGGCCATTGAGCAATTAAGTGAACTGATTTCCGTACAGGACGACGAAAGCAACGCAAATTGCGAGGGCAGAAAGAGGGCAGAAGGCGACGACTGAAGTAAAACGGCGAGGGTCCAGAACCCTCGCCGTTACGGACTTTCTGGCGCACCCGGCAGGACTCGAACCTGCGCAAGACGCGGTTTAGGAAACCACCGCTCTATCCTACTGAGCTACGGGTGCACATGCCGAATCGCGCCATTATTATACCGCAGCGCGGGGCGCGTCGGCAAAGGAAATTCACACTCGCCTTGGATCCGGCGCCCCGGTCAAAACCCATCCGTCATCCCTCGCGCTGCTCACACCTCAGCGTCCGCAGCCGATTCAGCGCGGCTGCGAGTTCGTACCGGCGAGGGCGGGCGAGATCGCCCGGATGGCCTTGGCGGAACGAGATGGAGCCCAGGCCGTGCTGATCCCACTGCGCTTCCATGGCGTCGAGCATCTCCCGGACCGTGAGCCCTTTTGCCAGCCAGCCCTTGCGCTCGATGTACAACAGGGCCGCCGCAATGGCGCGCGTTTGGCTGTCGTCGACGAGCTGCTCCAGCGCGTGCAGGGAGATGTCCGTGGCGCCATACTGGATGGCATATCGCCCGCGTGCCGCCACCTTAGCCTTGTGGCCGCGCTGGCTGTTCAAGCTGTCGGGCTGCGGCACGCGCTGGCGGATGGCGCCGAACGAGCCCCCGCCTTCGGGTCGGCGAGCGGTGGGCATGGCGGCCGCAATGCGCTTCGCTTCCGCGGTGACGTCGTGCGGCACGTACGCCTCCATCTTGATGACGCAATCGGCGATGTCGAAGTAATCGCCCAGTCCTCCGACGACGAGCACGGTAGAGATGCCGTATTCGTCGAACAACTGCCTCGCCTTGTCGATGTAGGGCGTGATGGGCTCGCCCGATTTCGCCACCAGCGCCTGCATGCGCGCGTCGCGGACGAGGAGGTTCGTTGCGCTCGTGTCCTCGTCGATGAGAAACGCTGTGGCGCCCGCCTCTATCATCTCGACGAAATTCGCCGCCTGCGAGGTGCTCCCGCTCGCGTCCTCCGTCGAAAAGCGCGCCGTGTCCTTCCCATGCGGAAGCGTGCCGATGAGCGGCGAGATGTCGACGTCGGCGACGCTGCGCCCGTCTTCGGCGCGAATCTTCACGGCCCCTGCGTCGGTAATGACGAACTCGCGCCCGTCGCCCGCGACGTGATCGTAGACGCCGTGCTCGAGCGCCTCGAGGAGCGTCGTCTTGCCGTGGAAGCCCCCGCCGACGATGAGCGTGATGCCGCGGCGAATGCCCATGCCGCGAAGCGGCTCTGCGCGGTGGGGCACGGGGATGGAGATCTCAAGCTCGGGCGGGCTTTGAAAGGGAACGGCGCCACAGCGCAGTGGTTTGTCGCTGACGCCGCTCTCGCGCGGCAGGATGGCGCCGTTGGCGACGAAGGCCACGAGGCCGTGATCGCGCAGATACTGGCGCACGGCCTGCTGCTGATCCGCCAGTTCCACCGCGGCCCGGATCTCCTCCTCGCGCAGGCCGTACACGGCGCGCTCCACAGCTGCGGGAATCTGCTCGAAGAGCATCGCCTCCGCCTCCCGCGCCAGCACGCGCCGCCCGGCGGCTGGAAGACCGACCGACAGGCAGATGACGATCTCGTCCCGCCCAATCTGCACCGCCGTCCGCTCCAGCACCTTCTGCCCCGGCGCGTCGATGGCGATGAGCCCGCTCTTGCCGGTGCCGCGCGCCCGACCTGGCAGGCGGCGCAGCGCCTCGTCCACGCGCCGCGCAAGCAGGTCCTCGCAGCGAATGCGGCGCCACGGCGCGTTGATCCACGCGTCCCCGACGGCGGTCTTGACCCGCGGCACAAGGACCCGCACCTTGGACGGATCCGCGAACGGATCGCCCTGGACGTGATCGATAGCGAGAGTGAACGACGGGAAGGCGTACGCGCCCTCGAGGACCTCGTACGCCTTGTACCCGCGCCCGTCGATGGATTGCAATTGGCGCCGCAGCGCCTCCATGGGCTGGCGCCTGGTTTCCGAACGCACGCCTCGATTCAACTTGCCGCTACTCCCCCCGTCGCTTCCACATGGATCGGAGTTCCGAAGTGCGCCCCTTCATGTCAATCTCGACGCGGGCCAGATCGATGACCAACGCGCCCTCGGTGCACGTGAACTCGTTCAGCTTGAGCGCGATGCCGACCGGCTCGAGCAGGCTCGCGACGTTCAGCCGCAGGCTCTGGCGCAAGACTTCGATGCCCTGCGGCGCATCCTTCATGGCCTCCTGCAGGCTCATCTGCACGAGAGCCGGCGGGATGTTGACGAGCTTGCGCGCCGAAATCTCGATGGAAATCTCGCCCTTGTCCGCGCTGCACGTCGGCCGCGCCGCGAAATCGATGTTCCACATCAGAAACTTGAACTGGCCGCGCACGCCGTCCGGCTGGATGGCGAGAATGCGCAGCGGGATGTCCGGTGCGAACTCGGCGATCATCGAATTCAGGTCGTCCGCGGACAGCCGGACGCGGATGTTGGAGATTCGCACCCGACACCCCTCCCAGGCTCAGCCCTTTGCAATGCGGTCGATCCCGCCCATGTACGGCACGAGCGCGCGCGGAATCCGGACCGATCCGTCCTCCTGCTGGTAGTTCTCCAGGATGGCCGCCACCGTGCGCCCAATGGCGAGGCCCGAGCCGTTCAGCGTGTGCACGAATTCAGGCTTGCTCCGCTCCTCCCGCCGGAAGCGCAGATTGGCTCGCCGCGCCTGGTAGTCCTCGAAGTTGGTGCACGACGAGATCTCGCGGTACCGGTTCTGCGCCGGCAGCCAGACCTCGATGTCGTACTTCTTCGCGTCCTTCGCGCCGAGATCGCCCGTGCAAATCTCGATGCGGCGGTACGGAAGCTCGAGCGCCTCGAGCACGGCCTCCGCCTCGCGCGTCAGCTGTTCCAGGACCTCGTACGACTGCTCCGGCAGGCACAAGTTGACGAGCTCTACCTTCTGAAACTGGTGCAGCCGAATCAGCCCGCGCGTGTCCTTCCCGGCCGATCCGGCCTCCGAGCGGAAGCAGGCGGAATAGCCTGCGAGTTTGACCGGCAGTTGATCCGCGGAGAGAATCTCGTCCCGGTAGTAGTTCGTGAGCGGCACCTCGGCCGTCGGGATGAGATAGTAGGGCAGCCCCTCGATCTTGAACATCTCGTCGCCGAACTTCGGCAGGTTGCCCGTGCCGATGAGACTCTCCTCGTTGGCGATGAACGCCGGAAACATCTCCGTGTAGCCGTGCCGCTCCACGTGGAAGTCGAGCATGAAGTTGGCGAGCGCCCTCTCCAGCCGCGCGCCGAGACCCTTGTACAGCACGAAGCGGCTGCCGGTGATCTTGACGGCGCGCTCGCTGTCGACGATGTCGAGCGCCTCCGCAATCTCCCAGTGCGGCTTCGGCTCAAAGGAGAACTGTGGAATTTCTCCCCACGTCTTGATGACCGGGTTGTCGTCCTCCGACTCGCCGTCCGGCACCGAGTCGTGCGGCACGTTCGGCAGCGCGAGCAGCAGATCCCGCACCTGCCGCTCCCATTCGCGCACCTCGTCGTCCAGCGCCTGAATCCGGTCCGATACTTCGCGCATCCGCGCGATGTCCTCGCTCGCGTCCTCCCCCTGCCGCTTCTTGCGCGCAATCTGCTCAGACGTCTGGTTGCGCAGCGCTTTGAGGCGCTCCACCTCGGCGAGCGCGTCGCGCCACTTGGCGTCCGCCTCGAGCAGCCGGTCGATCTCGGCCGGATCGACCTTCTTCCGCTTCAACTTCGCTTTAAACACGTCGGGTTGTTGCCGAATGGCTCGGATATCTAACATGTCACACCTCGCGCTCGAGTCAATGTGCCACCGGCGCCTGCGCCATGTTCAAGAAATACTGGTGCAGGCGGTAGTCGTCCGTGAGCTCCGGATGGAACGACGTGGCGAGGAGATTACCCTGCCGCACGGCCACGATGCGATCCTCGTAGGTCGCGAGGACCTCCACGCCCTCGCCCACGGACACGATGTGCGGCGCGCGAATGAACACGGCGGGAAATGGGGGCGCGCCAACGGCCGGGATGTCGATCTCGGCCTCAAACGACTCGCGCTGCCGCCCGAACGAGTTGCGGCGCACGGTCACGTCCATCAAGCCGAGGTGGACGGTGTCCTCTCCCTCGATGCGCTTCGCGAGGACAATCATCCCGGCGCACGTGCCGTAGATGGGTTTGCCCGCGCGAGCCAGTTCGCGGACGGGCTCCAGCATGTCGTACTCCCGCATCAGCTTGCCGATGGCCGTCGATTCACCGCCCGGGATAATCACGCCGTCGGCGCCCTCGAGATCTCGCGCCCACTTGGCCTCGTAGGCCTCCACCCCGAGCGACCTCAAGGCCGCGATGTGCTCCCGAAACGCGCCCTGCACCGCAATGACGGCAATCCTCATGGCCCATCCTCCTCTCTCATGTGCAAGAGCCGGCGGGCCTTCGCCCCCGGCTCTCGCAGGCGTATCGTCTGCGCGTCACCAACCGCGAACCGCCATGCGCTCCTCCTCGCGCAGGGTGGCGAGATCGATGCCCTGCATGGCCTGCCCGAGGTTCTTGGACAGGTGCGCCAACAGTTCGTAATCCTGATAATGCGTCACGGCCTGGACGATGGCGCGCGCGTACTTCTCCGGATTCTCCGACTTGAAGATGCCGGACCCCACGAACACGCCGTCCGAGCCGAGCTCCATCATGAGCGCGGCATCGGCGGGCGTCGCGATGCCGCCCGCCGCGAAGTTGACCACCGGCAGGCGGCCGAGATCGTGCACCTGCTTGAGAAGATGGTACGGCGCGCCGAGATTCTTCGCCTCAGCGTACAACTCGTCCTCAGACATCGCCTGGACGCGGCGAATGGCGGACTGCATCATGCGCTGATGGCGCACGGCCTCGACGATATTGCCTGTGCCCGGCTCGCCCTTGGTGCGGATCATCGACGCGCCCTCGGCGATGCGGCGCAGGGCCTCGCCGAGATCTCGCGCGCCGCAGACGAAGGGAACGGTGAACTTGGTCTTGTCGATGTGGTGCTTGTCGTCGGCCGGCGTGAGCACCTCGCTCTCATCGATATAGTCGACGCCCATCGCCTCGAGGATGCGCGCCTCCACGATGTGCCCAATGCGGCACTTCGCCATGACCGGGATGGAGACGGCGTTCATGACCTCCTCGATGATGGCCGGATCGGCCATACGGGCCACGCCGCCCGCCTTGCGGATATCCGACGGAACCCGCTCCAGCGCCATGACCGCGACAGCGCCGGCCGCCTCTGCGATCTTCGCCTGTTCCGCGTTGACGACGTCCATGATGACGCCGCCCTTCTGCATCTCCGCCATACCGCGCTTCACGCGATCCGTGCCGACATTCGCCATGCCGCATCCCCCTCTGTATTGCAACCGGAACCGACCGGTGAGTGGTTGAAGACCTAACGATTATTGTAGTACAGCGTAGACCCGCTTTCCACGTCAAATCGAGTAGTTCGGCGCCTCTTTGGTGATCTGCACGTCGTGCGGATGGCTCTCGCGGAGACCCGCCGACGTGATCCGCACCATCTGGCTCTTCTCCTGCAGTTCCTGGATGGTCGCGCACCCCGTGTAGCCCATGCCACTACGCAGGCCGCCGACAAGCTGATACAGCGTCTCGCTCACCGGTCCGCGGTACGCCACGCGCCCCTCGATGCCCTCCGGCACGAGCTTCTTCGTGTCCCCTTCCGAATTGTCCCCTTGGAAGTAGCGATCGCCCGATCCGGCCCGCATGGCACCGATGGAGCCCATGCCGCGATACACCTTGAACTGCCGGCCCTGGTAGATCTCGATCTCGCCCGGGCTCTCCGCCGTCCCCGCGAGCAGGCTCCCGATCATCACCGAGCTTGCGCCGGCCGAGATGGCCTTGACGATGTCGCCGGAGTATTTGATGCCGCCGTCCGCGATGATAGGAATGCCTCGCTTGCGCGCCACATTCGCGCAATCGTAAATCGCCGTGATCTGTGGAACGCCCACACCCGCCACCACCCGGGTGGTGCAGATGGATCCCGGACCGATGCCGACCTTCACGGCGTTGACGCCGGCATCCATGAGCGCCTCGCAGCCCGCCGCCGTCGCCACATTGCCGCCGATGAGCTGAATATCCGGATAGCGCGACCGAATTTCGCGCACGACCTTGAGCACGAACTCCGAATGCCCGTGCGCCGTATCCACGACGATCACGTCGCAGTGCGCCGCCACGAGCGCATCGACGCGATCCATCACGTCCGGCGATACCGTCACCGCCGCACCGACCAAAAGACGGCCCTGCGAATCCTTCGCCGCATTCGGGAATCGACGAGCGTTCTCGATGTCCTTGATGGTGATGAGGCCCCGCAGGTTGCCCTCGGCATCGACAAGCGGAAGCTTTTCAATCTTGTGCCGCTGAAGAATCTCCTTCGCTTCCGTGAGCGTCGTTCCCACCGGCGCCGTGATGAGATTCTCGCGGGTCATGACTTCCCCGATGGGTCGTGAATCGTCCCGCTCGAAGCGCAGATCCCGGTTCGTGATGATGCCGATGAGCTTCTGCGATCCGCATTCCACAATCGGAACACCCGAGATTCGGTACTTGCTCATGAGCGCTTCCGCGTCGCGCAGGGGCTTGTCCGGCGTGAGATAGATGGGATTGGTAATGACGCCGCTCTCGGAGCGTTTGACGCGATCGACCTCTTCGGCCTGCGCCTCGATGGACATGTTCTTGTGGATAATGCCGATCCCGCCCTCGCGCGCCATCGCGATGGCCATCGGCGAAGTGGTCACGGTGTCCATAGCGGCGGACACGATAGGGATGTTGAGGCGAATATCCGTGGTCAACCGGGTGGAGACGTCTACGTCCCGCGGAAGAACGGTCGAGTGAGCTGGCAATAACAGCACATCGTCGAAGGTCAGGGCTTCCCCCACAAATTTGTGTTCCCAGGCGCTCGTCACGATGGTTCCTCCTCTTCATCTCGCGCTCTACGCATGGCGTCCCGAAAATATTGTGAGCAGTATAACAACCGGCTATGGGGGTGTCAATGCGCGGATTTTTGAGCTGCCGCGCCTTCAGGAGTGAAGGTCACACATTTGTCAAGATGACAAAACCGTCTAGAGCTTCGTGCGAAAGACGGGAGCAAGGCTTCGGCGCTTCGTGCGAAGGAGCGGGAGCAGGGCTTCGGCCTTCGGCCTGCAGATCTGCTCCCGCCCTTCGCACTTCGCTTCTGGTTGGAGCGGTGAGGGCATACGGTGCTTGGCCGTTCCCTTGGAGAGGCTGCGATTCTCGGGCTTAGGGCCTATGTTCGTCCACTCATCTCGTGGAGCCAAGGAGGCTCTCTGCACAAACGACAAAAGGCCAGGCTGATGTGCCTGACCTTTGTCACTCGCCTGGCAACGACCTACCTTCCCAGGAGGCTTCCCTCCCAGTATTCTCGGCGCTGGAGGTCTTCACGTCCGTGTTCGGGATGGGTACGGGTGTTGCCCC
>NZ_BAAJPH010000053.1:0-3760 GCF_057538885.1 Alicyclobacillus sp. CIJ1
CTCGCTGGCGGCCTCAACCTCAAACTCCTCGATGTGACGAGATACAAACGTCACTCGATACATTGGCAACTCTATTGCCACCTCCGTTGTTTTGTTCTGGGTTCGCCCCTCCACCCGGCGCTCGAAGCACGGACTCGAACCGCGAGCCTCCATGGGGTGATCAGTCCCGTTTCAGCCGTTCCACCTGAACCTTCGAGCGCCCGGCGCAGGGGCGCGCCCTGCGCAGTCTCTAGGGCTGACAAAGGGAGGTCGCCCACCATTTCGGCGGGCCTTGGTGCCGGCTGTTTTCGGACGCTACCATGGCGTCCAGCGCACAACCGGCGAAGCGACCATGCCATAGCATGCCACAGCCCGCCTCACCAAACCATTCCAAACCCTGCCCCACCGAAGCTTGCCGTACCACGCCCGGCCATGAACGCTGGAGCGACCTTCGCCGCCCCGACGCGCCTCCAAGACACTTTGGAGACACGTCGCGGAAGCGAAGCCTCCGCACGGAATCATCACTCCGAATCATCATCCAGGACCTTGTATTCTATAACTTGGAATCGACCAAACATTGGCCGGTAATCTCCGATTCCAACCAACCTCCCTGCTTGAACCAGTAGATCGTAGAGTAGGTCGGGGTTAACATATTCCGGTAACAAGCATTCGATCTGAAACTCGACTTCCCATCCCGGTAACAATGCCGGGCGAACTCGGGTAACTCCTGCCCGTTGCACCAGAACACGACGTCTATCGAGAAAGTCCGGCTGTGTTTTTCCTGTTGAAGCCAGCCATGGTGTTACTACAAAGGATGCTTTTGCTAGATCGGACATCGACTTTCTTGGTGAGCGAGGATCCTGCTTGAACTTCGCCGCGTTCACGAGCGCTTGATGCAGGTAAACGCCGGGGATGCAGATTTCGCCGTCTTCGTTCCGATAAAGGTAAGTTTCCCAGTTGTCTGTCTTCTTCATCGCGCTGCCCTTTGCGGCCTGCGCTTTCGCTTCCACATCTTCACAGTCCCAACGATGGAATAGAATAGGTGATGCGCCCCGAAGCCGTACCGCCGTCCGATACGGCGTCGCGAAACGGACATTGTCTCCGTCCACCGTGTAGCCTATAATGGTGCTGGCAACCGACATTCACGATTCACCCTTTCACTTGAGTTTGAGTGGGAGCGGCGCGGGAACGCCGCTCTTTTGTTGTGCCCGGTGATTTCAGACACTACCGTGGTGTCCAGCGCTCACCGGAAAGCGGCCATGCCAAGCCTCGCCAAACCTCACCTCAGCCTGCCATACCCTACCGAGCCACACCGTGCCATACCCAACCAGACCGTGCCTCGTCTTGATTTTTCCGCCTGAACCGAGTCGGACGGATATGGTCCCGAACTGTTTTGGACTGCTACCAGGGCAATCTGCGCACAGTCCGGGGAAGCGCCCATGCCATGCCTTGCCTAACCCGACCCCGCCATGCCTGACCCCGCCTCACCTGACCCTGCCCTTAATTAGGGCGACTTGTTCGCCGCCCCACCTCGCCCCCGAACTTTCGGGAGCGCGGCGCGGAGGCGAACTCCGCGTTTAAGCCGTCTGCTCCGCCGTTTCACCGCCCCCCAGAGCCTGCGATTGCGTTTCCGTGTAATACTCGTTGGCCGTAACTTTTGCTCGCCGTGCAGCTTCCTCAATTTGCTGTTTCATTTGTCGAACAGCTACATATTCCACGGGCGATAGACGTCGCACCGTTTTGGGTTTTGCGAGCGTGCTCCAAACTTGTGCTCCGTTCACTTGTTTTTCGAGGGTCAATTCGACAACGCGCCCCGAAACCGGAAGCCCTTCGTATGCGCATGCGGCCACGAACGCATCCCAAACTCGCAAACTCGTCGGTGGCAACGAAACCACGGCTGGCAAGTCATGCCCTTCTTCGAGCAAGTAGATCCGACGCAATTCTTTACAGATTTTGCCTCTACCGTTTGGTCCGGAACCCCAAGCATTAAATGGACATTTTGCACATTCTCGACTGACCCGTTCTCCATCTTCATTGATGAAGAACCCCGTCTTTCCGTCCAAAGAGGAGCAAATCGGACGTTCCAGTCCTTCCACAAAGTAAGCTCGAATCGCGTGAAAGTAGATCGGGATTCCCACGAGCGTCTTCTTGGTCTCATCAGTTGCCTCGTTCTGCCAAACTTGAGCCGGATGTACGATAGAGTACCTAACTGCCGTGGGCTCGACCTGCTGAACCTCTTCCGAAAGATCCTGCCCGATCATCTCCGCATATGTTTCAAGCGAAACGCCCTGCTCGATCAGCGCCTGCGCCTCTTGTTCTGTGAGACCGAGTTTTCCCAACAACTGCGGATCGTACGTCATCACTTGATTTTCCATCCTTCATTCCTCCCCTTGTCATGCCGTTTGGGTTTCCATCGAAAGCTCATCGTGCTGAGCTTCTGCAACGTAGTACATGTCTTGCCAGTTCTCCAATTGCAGGCATGCTGCTCTGAACGGACAACCTCCAAAATCGCTGCAAGCCTGCGGATTCCGGCGAATGACACCAAGGCGTTTCTCGAACAACCTCGTTTGCACCTCAGCCCAGAGTTCGCGCCGTGTGAGTTCGAGCTGAGCTTCGTCGCGAACCACCAGATCCTCCGCAAGCAGTCGGTCGCTTTCCTGGGTGTACATCGCCTCCAGTCTGTCTCGATACTCATCCAGCGTTTCTCCGCGACGTGGCTCGGTTCGAGTCTTCACGATAACTCGAATCAAGGAACCTTCAATTGGAATCCCAAGCGCTTCGCGGGCCGCCATGGTGTAGTAACTTACTTGTGAGTCCAGTCCATATCTCATTCTGAATTGTTCCAGGTTCTGGCCGGTCGTCTTGTACTCCGCAATCCAATATCGACCACCCGGAGTTTTCACAACCAAATCAATCTTTCCAGCCAGTCGAAACGTTCGACTTGCACGCCCGGTCTGCGGATTGATGATCGGAACAGAAAACTCATGTTCAACGACAACGGGCTCGTACTTTGGAAAGCGCCTGATTGCGGCCCTTACCATGACTTCAACCTGAACCGACTTCACAGGCAGTTTTTCGAGCTCAACCGGATCTTCAATGCGGGCTGCGACTTCGTTCAACCGCGCCAATGCCGTTGCAACAACTTCCTCTTCAGACTGACCTCTATTCCAAGCTTCCATGGCTGCGTGAAACGCACTTCCAATATCTAACGACCACTGGATTTGTCGAGGCCGTAAGCGTAGTTCGTAATGAAGATGTTCACGCATTGCGCATCTCGCTCGTGTACTGATTCTGCTGTATGTGAGAATTTCCACGGGATTTTCCTCCCTTCCCCTTGTCAAGCCCAGAGTGCCGTGCTATCATCTGTGGTGGCGTTTGACTTACTGCCTGCTCTCGTCAGGCGCTCTCTTTTTCTGCCTCGTTCTCGTCCAACCCAATGATCTCCATCGACTCCCAACATTCCGGGCAAAACCAAGAACCCTCGTCCAGAACCGCCGTCTCCTCGTCGATCACGTCGCCGCAGCACTCACAGGTCAACGTCTCGTCTTCGTCGAACCATTCGCCTTCGTCGTGGAGGCCCCAAAGTGCCGCGTCTTCTTCGGGGGTCATCAGCTTCCATGTGTCATAGCCAAGCCCAGAAAGCTCGCTCATGCTACCTCAACCTCCTGGCACAACGCTTCGAGATCCGCCACCGTGTATCGCGCGCGATCCGGGTCGTTCCGGTCGGCGTCGCACAACTTGGAGATGATGTCCTCATACTGCATGGTTCGTTGCCTCCTTC
>NZ_BAAJPH010000054.1:0-285 GCF_057538885.1 Alicyclobacillus sp. CIJ1
CTCGCCACCACGGTGCCGTCGTCAGAGATGAATGCGAGCTCGTGTGGTGTTAGATTGATGATCTTCACTCACAACTCTCCAATACTCGAATCTCTGTTATGCCGTCCGCGATTTCGACAATCTCAACGGGATCCACTTCACCCGCGTACACCAGTTCACGCGCCTCATTCTCGCTGGCGGCCTCAACCTCAAACTCCTCGATGTGACGAGATACAAACGTCACTCGATACATTGGCAACTCTATTGCCACCTCCGTTGTTTTGTTCTGGGTTCGCCCCTCCACCC
>NZ_BAAJPH010000055.1:0-285 GCF_057538885.1 Alicyclobacillus sp. CIJ1
ACCAATCCCAATGAAAGGTTTTCATTATTCTCTTTCCTTCCTTTTTTTCTTTTCTGAGAGAGAAGGAAGTAAGGAAAGAATAGAGATGATCCGAGGTGATCCTAGTGTGATCCTAGAATGATCCTAGTGGTGAAATCCTAGAATCGCTTGTGCCGTAAGGGATTCTAGGGTATGATCCGAGTGATCCTAGTCAAATTTGCGGTTGTGAGAAAGTGAGTGCTTCGATTCGTTTACAGATAGTTACTGTTGTTAGTCTGTGGATTAATATGGATTATATTGTTTGTA
>NZ_BAAJPH010000056.1:0-600 GCF_057538885.1 Alicyclobacillus sp. CIJ1
GATAGGGAGTCGCCGTGAGCCCCAGATGCACGTGGCCCTCGGGAACCACGGCGCCGAGGAACCCGAGCGCGTGGTAGATGCGCATGTACGTCCTTGCCACCGCGTGGTGGCACTCGTCCGTGATCACGGTTGGTGTCGTCTCATGCACGTCCATCCAACGCTCGAGACGATCCGGCTGCGAGATCGTTTGGACACTTGCCACCGCGAAGTCCGCCTCGACGTCGTCGTCCGGGCCTTGGATCCGACCGACCTTCACCTCGCGCCCCTTGGGAGCCAAGGCGTCAAACACCACCGAGAACTTCTCCAGCGTCTGATCAAGCAACTCGTCGCGGTGGGCCAAGAACAAGACCGGCCCGCGCTCCAGCCGCTCGACGGCGAATTGCGACGACATCACGGTCTTCCCTGCGCCCGTCGCGGCCACGAGGATGGGCCGCGGCTTTGGGTATCGTCGAATGGCCTCGACGGCTTCGAGTTGGTAGTTTCGGAGTTTGAGTTCGTTTTGGTGTTTGGCGGTAATGGTTCTCAATCTCCATCACCCCGTGAATCGACACATTTCAACTTTGCTGTTCAACGCGCGTAGCCTCGCACTGTCATCTGGAA
>NZ_BAAJPH010000057.1:0-988 GCF_057538885.1 Alicyclobacillus sp. CIJ1
GCCGCGCCCCAGGCCATCTCCGAGTCCGGCCCGAAGTACACGCGGTGCATCTCGGGCTTCGCGCCCGGCTCCTCTGTACTGAATCGCCCGTAGGCCACGTACCAGCCGACCTGCGTCTGCTCGACTCGGACAAAGTTGCCGCAGAAGTCCCGCGCGAGCCACACACGCTCGCGAACCCGCATCCACCGAAACGCGCTCGCCGTAAGCCGCTTGGCGACCCTCGGCCCGCGCTCGACGCCGGCCCGCTCGCGCTTCTCGCCGCTTTCGCCCTTGTCCTCGCCCGCGAGCAGCCGATCCACCGTCATCAGCCGATGCAAGTCCGTGACCCCGGCCACGTCGAGCACCAGGCAATCCTGCTTGAAGATGTGCGGCGCAATCCGCAGGCCTCGCCCGACGCACTGGACGTAAAGACTGTGACTCAAGGTAGGCCGCGCCATGATGATGCACGACACTTCTGGACGGTCAAAGCCTTCTGTAAGTACTCCATAGTTGCATAGGACTCGAATATTTCCATTCGAGAACGCGTCAAGGGTCTGTCGGCGCTCTTCCTTGGGCAAGGACCCATGCACCACAGCCACAGGGACTCCCGCCTTCTCGAACTCCGCCGCCAGGTGATAGGCGTGCTCGACGCTCGCGCAGAACGCGATCGTCAGCCTGTCGGAGGCCTGCGCCTGCCACGCCGCGACGATCTGCTTGTTGACGCTCGGCGTGTCCACCGCGCCCTCGACCTCGGCGTCCGACCAGTCGCCGTCGTCCTTGTCCTCAAGGCCTTCGACGATCTCGAGTTTCACGCTCTTCGGCGGTACCAGGAAGCCCATGTCGATCAGGTCGTGGATCCCGATCGCATAGGCCACGCCGTCGTACACCTTGCGGAGATCCGCCTTGTCGGTGCGATAGGGAGTCGCCGTGAGCCCCAGATGCACGTGGCCCTCGGGAACCACGGCGCCGAGGAACCCGAGCGCGTGGTAGATGCGCATGTACGTCCTTG
>NZ_BAAJPH010000058.1:0-1207 GCF_057538885.1 Alicyclobacillus sp. CIJ1
CCACGGGGAGCCGTAAGCGGGCTGAGATCCGTGGATGTCCGAATGGGGGAACCCGCTGGCGGGAAGCGCCAGCAGCTTAAGGCCGAAAGGCGTTAAGCGGGGAACCGGGGGAAGTGAAACATCTCAGTACCCCGAGGAAGAGAAAGCAAACGCGATTCCGTGAGTAGTGGCGAGCGAAAGCGGAGGAGCCTAAACCGCATGCGTGGGAAAGGCTGCAGCCGTTGCGCATGCGGGGTAGAGGGGCTGTTTGCGGCGAGCTGCAGGGTAGCCAGCCCGAGTGGGTGCGTAGGAGAACGGTCTGGGAAGGCCGGCCAGAGACGGTGAGAGCCCGGTATCCGAAACGCGCGCACGAGGGTGGAAACAGACCCCGAGTACTGCGGGACACGAGGAATCCCGTAGGAATCTGGGAGGACCACCTCCTAAGGCTAAATACTCCTTGGCGACCGATAGTGAACGAGTACCGTGAGGGAAAGGTGAAAAGCACCGCGGGAGCGGAGTGAAAGAGAACCTGAAACCGTGTGCCTACAAGCAGTCGGAGCACCGTAAGGTGTGACGGCGTGCCTTTTGTAGAATGAACCGGCGAGTGATGCGGGCGAGCGAGGTAAAGGCGGAGGAGCCTAAGCCGAAGCGAAAGCGAGTCTGAAGAGGGCGTGAGTTCGTCCGCATCGACCCGAAACCGGGTGATCTACCCCTGGTCAGGGTGAAGTGCGGGTAACACCGCATGGAGGCCCGAACCCACTGGCGTTGAAAAGCCAGGGGATGAACTGGGGGTAGGGGTGAAATGCCAATCGAACCCGGTGATAGCTGGTTCTCCCCGAAATAGCTTGAGGGCTAGCGTCAGGGGATGAGTTGTGGAGGTAGAGCACTGATGGGGTGCGGGGCCCGCGAGGGCTACCAAGCTTCGTCAAACTGCGAATGCCACAATGTCGAGGAACCTGGCAGTGAGACTGCGAGCGATAAGGTCCGTAGTCGAGAGGGAAACAGCCCAGACCCGCAGCTAAGGTCCCGAAGTTCCGGTTGAGTGGGGAACGATGTGGCGCTGCGAAGACAACCAGGATGTTGGCTTAGAAGCAGCCATCATTGAAAGAGTGCGTAATAGCTCACTGGTCGAGTGGCGCTGCGCGGAAAATGGAACGGGGCTAAACCGGACACCGAAGCTCGGGATGGCGACATGGTAGGGGAGCGTTCCATGTGCGGGGAAGCTGAG
>NZ_BAAJPH010000059.1:0-2901 GCF_057538885.1 Alicyclobacillus sp. CIJ1
TTGGTATGAAGTATGCTGCGGATACGATGCTCCAATGGGGTGCCATTGGTGCGGTGGTAGATCCGAAACAGGCTGAGTACGGAGCGTTGGTGAAACTTTGGCCGCGCGAAAGCGTGTGGTGGACTTTTGGAAGCGGGAGCTCACTCAGGTTTTCACCGTTTCGCTTGGGTAGGGACGCGAGCGAGTCGCAGTTAATCGCCGAGGGGTTCCTCGGTGTTTTGCTGAATGTCACCACGCGGCGGGAAGATCAGCGGGCGTCGCTGGTCATCCAGCGCGCGCTGCACGCGCTCTATCAGGGATCGCAGTGGGATATGGATCACTTCCTCTTGTGCCTGGACGCCGAGCGGAAGAACATGCAACGTCCAGAGGAAGAACGCAACCTGGCGGACTTGTTCTTGGGGCTGCTTGAGCACTACAGGACGAGCGAACTCGGGCGTGCGCTCTACGGCAAAGACGGGGAAGACAATGTCATGGACAACCGCGCCCGACTGGTCGTCGCTTCCATCATGGGATTGGATTTTCCCGACCCGGGGAGTTCACCGGACACCTGGCGTGAAAGCCAGCGCTTTGCGGTCGCGATCCTCTACCTTGTCACCCAAATCGCCTTTCGACGGCTGGTGCTCGCGCCTCCCAACGTACGCAAATTTTTCGCCGTGGATGAGGCGTGGATTCTTCGGAGTATCCCGGAGGGACGCGCTCTTCTCAATCGCATGCTTCTGCTTGGACGCAGCATGAACCTTGTGCTGATGCTCGCCGTGCAGAATCCGGACGTCCTCTTGCCCAAGCAAGGTGCCGAAAACGACGACATGGCCGCGAGCCTCGGGTGGACGTTCGTCGGACGGCTTACATCGCGAATCCAGGTGGAGCACGCGATTCGACTATTGGGGTTGCCGCTTGAAAGCGAAGAGCAATTGAATCGCTACATCGAAACGTTTCAGGCTTTTGAGAAAGGGCGCGGCTTTCTGCGGGATCCGCTTGGGCGGATTGGCGAGGTGCAAATCGACGTGGTGGACGCCGGACTCTTGGAGGCCTTCAACACGACCCCGGAAGTCTGATGCTCCGACGATGTCGGGCATCAGTATGAGTAAATACACATAAATCTTGTGTATAATACACAATTCGTTATGGATAGGGGTGTCCAATGTCGTTAAAGGCGATTGACGATCTTCTGCGGCTATGAACCTCATCCGCCTAGACGCGAAGCGACAGGCGAAGGAGGTCCATTACTAGCCGGTGCCCCTGCCGAGCAAGACGACGGTGACGCCGAACAACAGCAAGTGAGATGAGTGGCCGCTCTGCCGAAGTGGTGGGGCGGTTGTTTTTATTTTTGCCCTGCAAACGCCTTTCCGTTGAGGAGGCGATGCAAAGTGACCAAACCCCGCAATTTATGCTCGAAAGGTGCTACGGAGCACGAGCATGGCACGCACAGAGGTCCTACCTTAGGAGGCGAGACAAAGGAACGAATGGTTATCTGCGGCAGTTTAGGGGCCGGGAGAAAGGTTTCGTACGATGAAATTTTGCGGATGGCGGTTCAAAGCGGTATGAAGGTAATCACGGTTAGTGAAAAGCATCATGACAAGGAGCACTAAGTAGTATCTCCTATCAAAGAGGCCGCCAATCAAGCGGCCTCTGATTGCTGCTAAATTAAATATGGTGCGGGATACAACAAAATGTCATCTAATGTTGCGTTTGGTTGTGACATAAAAAATCCAATAGAACCTATATTTGCATTAATTGCGAATAGAGTACGGAAAAGATTATGGGTCATAGCTGGCAAGTGATCTTGGGTTTCTAACAGATAACCCTTAATACCAACAATTCCGTGTTGATAAGCCCAATACACTGTATGATTACCATCTATTACAATCACTGTTCACGAATCCATTCGCGAAGAATGGTTTGCTCGATCGACATGAGAGAGTTTTCTCCATGGAAGTGAAGTTTTTTAAGGTTGTGATCCGTATGGTGAAATCAGTAGTCATCATATGCGGAATCATGATCGGGATGCAGCGTCAATAGTCGCATCCATTCGCCTTCGCGATACGCAACGGCTCGGAATCCCTTGGCAAGGCGCAAGCTGTATAGTCGCTGCTGATTCGGGCCGATTTTGGAGTAAATCAGTTCCCATTTGAGTCCGTGATCTCGGTACACTTGATCCCACGTCAATTCTGAGAGTTTCCGCAGGGCACGGAGTACACGCAATTGGTCGTCTTTGGGAAGTTCAAACCATTGGCGTTGGAATGTTGGATTGTTGAGATCGAGGCGAACTCGGTCATTGGGCATCTCGAATTCGCCTCTCGATGTCGTCTAGGTTCGAGTCTTGCGGAGCGTGTTCCTCTGCCCATTGGATGGCTTCATCAAGATCCTGTTGCACGGTCGGGTCCATGAGCCAGCGTTCGCTGTCGGGAACGAACTCCCCGATCTTGAGCATAAACACGCCAGGTTCCATTTCGTGGAGCCAGACGAGTTTTCCCGCATACTCTTTTCCAAGAGAAATTTGGCCGTTGCTCCCTACTGTGCGAATGATGCCTGACTTCGTCACGCCCATGAGACTCACCATCCTGTTTGTCGTGCAGCACGATATTCTGAAAATAGTGTATGCACATTGTTGTGGGCAGCGCAAGTGATGTGGAACGCTCACGACCGTGATAGCGCCTTAAAGTTACATATGCTTTACTCAACAGGAGGTAAAGAGCATATCATGGGGTAAGAAAAACAGCGGAGGGACAACCATGACGGCATTCAGCACGTTGTCTCGCACGGTTACAGGTTGGCCATGTGACGCCGGGCCATGTCTTGCGCTCGGGTGAATGAACAAAGCGAACGAAGCCGCTCTGCAAACGATGCAGGGCGGTTTATTTTTGCTTTTTTTGCCCTGCAAATCTCCCTTGTTGAGAGGAG
>NZ_BAAJPH010000060.1:0-85788 GCF_057538885.1 Alicyclobacillus sp. CIJ1
TATGCCGTGCTAATCCCGTTGCAAATCTACTCGTTAGCACTGGATGATACGAAGGAGGTCTGAGACGACCCAAAACCCTTGTCTATCAAGACTAGATAGCACTCAATGACACCAGATGATACGGTAGGCCGCAAAATGAGCCATTGACGAACAGTGTCGAACATGTTCACAATAGTACCGTCGCGGTATGCTCGCGGTGTGAACCGATGAGTCCCGCGATCCGTTGCAGGTTTCGTAGCGCTTTCGATCCGTCCGGACGCACCGGACCCTTTTTTTGGGTCTTCAACTTCCGTATCATCGTTTTTCCTGCATCCGTTTGTTCCCATCCGCTCGTTTCCGTATGCTCAGGTCATCCAAGGAGACGAGGTGGGATGAACGTGGACTGGGATGTGTGCGTTGCTTCGGAATTGGAAGATGGCCCACGCGAGCGCCTGATGCGTCTCGGACCGAGCGCACTGCGCGTGGACGAGCTTTTGGCCTGCATCATGCAGTCGGGCAACGGGAAACAGAACGTGTACGAGATTGCACAGTCGCTTTGTCGACATCTGGGCGATCTCGACAGGCTTGCGGATCTCGAGGTGGCGGAATTGCTCAGCGTCCCCGGCATCGGGCCTGCCAAGGCCGTGCAGATCGCGGCGGCGGTCGAGTTGGGGCGCCGTGTGGCCCGAAAGCCGCCTGGCGAAAAACGGCAAATCCGCACCGCCGAAGACGCCGCAAAGTATGTCATGGACCGACTGAGGTATCTTAAAAAGGAACATTTTGTAACTCTTCTTTTGGACACGAAGCATCGAGTCCTCGCTGAAGATACGTCGTCCGTGGGCAGCCTGGATGCTTCTATCGTACATCCGCGCGAGATCTTTCGCCGCGCGATCCGCATCAGCGCTTCGAGCATCTTGTGCATACATAACCACCCCAGTGGCGACCCATCTCCTAGCCCTGAAGATATTGCGGTCACAAAGCGTCTCGTCGAGGCGGGACGGGTGCTCGGCATCGAGGTGCTGGACCACATCGTGATTGGCGACGGGCGATTTGTCAGTTTGCGCGCGGAAGGGTATTTGGATTCTACTTCATGAGAGGAGTCACGGTTCCATGTTTTCCGTAAGGGATATGGGTGTTGATTTGGGTACGGCGAACACGCTGGTCTACGTGAAGGGCAAAGGCATTGTGGTCCGCGAGCCTTCAGTGGTCGCCATCCGCACCGATACCGGCAGCATTGAGGCCGTAGGCGCCGAGGCGAAGCAGATGATCGGTCGCACGCCGGGCAACATCGTCGCGGTCCGCCCCATGAAGGACGGCGTGATCGCCGACTTTCAGACCACGTCGGCCATGTTGCGCCATTTCATCCGTCAGGCGATGAAGACGAAGTCGTCTTGGTCCGGGAAGCCCCGGGTGATGATCAGCGTTCCTTCCGGCATCACCGCAGTAGAGCGGCGCGCGGTCGAAGATGCGGCGCTTGAGGCGGGCGCCAAGGACGCGCAGGTCATTGAGGAGCCGATGGCTGCAGCCATCGGCGCCGGGCTGCCGGTCGGCGAACCGACCGGCTCGATGGTGGTGGATATCGGTGGCGGCACGACGGAGGTCGCAATCATCTCGCTCGGCGGCATTGTGACGTCCAAGTCCATTCGCGTGGCGGGCGACGAGATGGACGAGGCCATTATCCAGTACGTGAAGAAGACTTACAATTTGATGATTGGCGAGCGAACCGCCGAGGACCTCAAGATTCAGATTGGGGCAGCCGATGATCTCGACGAGGAACGTTCGATGGAAATTCGCGGCCGGGATCTGCTGACCGGCTTGCCTCGAAACGTGACGATCACGTCGAAAGAAATCAGCGAAGCGCTGTCCGATACGGTGCTCGCCATCGTGGACGCGGTGAAAGTGACGCTGGAGAAGTCGCCGCCGGAGTTGGCTGCCGATATTATGGACCGCGGCATCGTCCTCACGGGCGGCGGAGCGTTACTTCGCAACCTCGACAAGCGGCTGGCCCGGGAAACGGGCATGCCCGTCCTCGTCGCGGAGAACCCGCTGGATTGCGTGGCCATCGGTACGGGGAAGGCGCTGGACAATTATGACGTGTACCGCAAACGCTCGGCCGCGATGCGGCGGGCCCAAGGCCGAGCGTAAGGTGATGGAGAAGAGGGATACCCGTGTCCCGATATTTGACGAGTCGCCGGCTGTTCCTGATCCTCGGCAGCCTCATCGTCCTCATGATTATCGCGGGACTGACGTTGTCGCAGACGGGACGCCGCGCGACCTTTCCAGAGCGCGTGTTGATGGACATCCAGAGCGCCGTGTCCGGAATCGTGTATCGCCCGGTGAGCAAGCTGACGGGGTTTTTTGCCGGTCTGTCGAACCTCCGTCAAATGTACGAAGAGAATGCCGCGCTGAAACAGGAGATGGAGAATTACCAAGCCTTGCGCGCCGAACTCGCGGATGCTCAGGCCGAGAATCAGCGCTTGGAGACCATGCTCCACTTTTATCGCCGCACGGTCAACCAGCTGCATGAGATTCCGGCTGTTGTGGTGGGACGCGAGCCATCGGAGTGGAATTCGGCGCTCACCATCGACGTGGGCAGCGCGGACGGCGTGCAACCAAACATGGCCGTGGTGGCGCCGGACGGGAGTCTCGTGGGGCGCGTTGACACGGTTAGCGCGCACAGCGCCAGGGTGGTGCTCATCACCGACACAGAGCTGGGAGATGGCGTCTCGGCGCTCGTCGAGGCGAGCCACATGCAGCCCTTCGGCGTGGTCACCGGGTCCACCACAAACCCCGGTGAGCTCAACCTGGACTTCCTCGGCCAGATCATCCAATTGCCATCCTCTCAGCTCGTGGGCGATGAAGTTGTGACATCGGGGCTCGGCGACGTTTTCCCCCGGGGGCTGGTGATTGGCACCATCACGAAAGTGGTTTACGGCGCGCACAACACCGCGAAATCTGCGATTGTCCAGCCGGCAGCTCCGATGGACTTTCTACAGGACGTATTCGTGGTGCGGGAACAGGGGAGTTCACCGTGAAGGCCGCCATCGCATTCGTGACCCTGTGGGTCGGCCTGATTCTCCAGGCTACGCTGTTCGAGATTCCGCCGATGGACGCCATTCATCCGGACTTCGTGCTGGTGATTCTCGTCCTCCTCGCGCTGTTCCGTGGCGCGAATTTGGCGATGGTCTTCGGGATTGCGATTGGCCTCATCCAGGATGTCTGCTATGGCCCGTTCATCGGACTCAACGCATTCGCGTACGGGTTGACCGCCTATATCGCGGCCGCGGTCTTCAGCCAGTTCATGCAGAAGAATCTTGCTATCGCTTTCCTGACCACGATGGGTCTCAGTTTCGTGCATTCGTGGTTGACCTACGGTTTCATGCGCTTGTTTGAATTGACAAGTGACTCCATCCAGTTCGCGATGTCTGCGTCGCTCCAGGCGATGATGGTCAACGGTGTCGTTGCGCTCGCCTTGTATCCGTTGTACAGCGCGTGGTTTACCCGCCCTCGGCGGCGCCGATATGATGCTTTGCACACTACGGATTCGCCCTGAACTCGCTGATTTCGTTGATGGGAAGGAAATCGGCGATTTCAGGGCGAATATTGCCTGTTGGGCGATCGCGCCATCCTGGAGGGAACAGCCGTTGATTTTAGAGAGTGAGCCGCTGATGGATCATAGGCCGCCCGTGACGGTGAAGGGCACGCGCGAAGGTCTCACGTTCCTGTTGGACGAGCGAGCGGACGTGGAACGCGTCTGCGCGTATCTCGAGACCCTCATCACGGGTGAAACCGGGAAGCTGTTCGAAGGCCCCACTGTGGACGTCTATGTCGATTACGGCAAGCGAACCTTGACCCCCCAGGAGACCTGGCGCATTCTCGACGTGTTTCGGAAGCGAGACAACTTCCTGGTGAGGGCTTGGGGCAGCACTCCGGAGGCGCGGGACGCATCGCGCCGTTACCACGACGCGCGCGCGCAACACATCTATCACGGCTTAGTGAGATCGGGGCAACCCCTGTCTTTTGACGGGGATGTCGTCATCATCGGAGACGTGAACCCGAGCGCCGTGGTGGAGGCGACGGGCGACATCTACGTGTTCGGCCGCCTTCTGGGCATTGCGCATGCGGGCGTGGGCGGCGATGAAACGGCCATTGTCGCGGCCGCGGAGTTTGCTCCCATGCAAATCCGCATCGCGGATGTGGTCAGTCGTGCGCCTCAGATGCGCGCGACCATGGAGTACGCCTATTTGGAAGGCCGGGAGATGCGCGTAGCGGAAATGAAATACTTTCTCCCATGGCACAAGCTCCGAAAACGTTCCGGCCGTGAAGAGCGGAGGTGAAGCGAGTGGGCACCGCCATTGTGATGACATCCGGCAAAGGCGGGGTGGGCAAGACTACAACGACGGCCAATGTATCGACAGCGCTCGCCCTTCTTGGGAAAAAGGTGTGTATGGTAGACGCCGATATCGGGCTGAGGAACCTTGACGTCGTGATGGGACTGGAGAACCGGATCATCTACGACATCGTCGATGTGGCCAACGGCGACTGTCGGCTCGAACAGGCGCTCATCCGCGACAAACGATTTGAACACCTCGTCTTGCTCCCGGCCGCGCAAACGAAGGACAAGCGCGCGCTCTCTGTGGAAAAAATGGTTGAGTTGGTGAATGAACTCAAGCAGTCGTTCGATTTCGTGATGATCGACTGTCCCGCAGGCATCGAGGAAGGCTTTCGAGTGGCTGTGGCGCCGGCTGATATGGCTATCGTCGTCACGACGCCCGAACACACAGCGGTACGGGACGCAGACCGCGTGCTCGGGCTGCTGGAACGGGATAAGGTCGGGGAGCCGAGGCTTATCGTCAATCGCATCCGGCCAGACATGGTGAAACGCGGAGACATGTTGGATATCGACGAGATCGTGCAGGTCTTGGGTTGCGATTTGCTCGGCGTGATTCCAGATGACGAACGGGTCATCCGAAACAGCAACCGCGGGGAACCCGTCGTATTGGACACCGCCGTCCCGGCCGCAACGGCATATCGCAACATCGCGAGGCGAATCCTCGGCGAATCCGTGCCGCTCATGCACCTCGAGGAAAAATCGGGACTTTGGGGTCGCTTCCGCAAGTGGGTGGGCGGTCGGTAACAAGCCATGCGCATACCTGTCCTCCTCATCGCGTACAGATGTTGTAGTGAGAGGAGGACGGGTATGCCGCGAAACTTCGGAGCCTGGCCGTGGAAACGACAGGAGCCTTCAGGGGCGGACGATTCGAACGGTATGGAGGTCGGTTCCCGCCAAGCCCCCAATCGTTGGACCATGGGCGACGCGGGCGGCGAAGACTGGCCGGAGTCGCCGCTTTCCCCCTACGGGTCTGCGGACGACGACGGCGGGATTCGGCAGGTCGAGAGCGCAACTTGGCTTCGTCCTGTGCGATTGCGATCTTCGAGATCGGCGCGCGGGTTCCAGCCTCATGGGGCCAGCAACCCGAGCCAGGTGCGCCGTGCGCCTCGATTGACGTGGCAGCTCTTCGGCGCGCTGGTGCTCGTAGCCGCGGGCTACGCGCTGGAACACGATCCCCGAATTCCTTCGCCCATCGCCGCCCATGCCATCGATGCGTTCGATGCGGACTACACCTATCGCGTGCAACCTGTGCTGGATCGCCTGTTGGCGTCGCTTCGTGTCCGTCCCATTTCGCTGGGCGTGGTTCAGGCTGCGGGCATGCGGGCGCCTGTCTTCGGCCGCGTGATCCAGGGCTACGGCCCCAATCATCCGGAAGTCTGGGTGCAGGGAGACGCTGGCGATCCGGTGCAGGCAGCGGCCCCTGGTACCGTTCTCGGCGTGTATGAGACGGGTCACACGTATTTGGTGAAGATCGATCACGGCATGGACGGGATCGCGCTGTACGGCGGCTTGGGTTCCGTCGCGGTGCACCCGGACGATGTCGTCCTCGCCGGGCAGGAGATTGGGACCTTGCCGAGCCACCCCACTCATCCTGTGTTTCATTTTTCGCTCGAGAAAGACGGAAAATTTGAGAATCCACAGCGATGGATCTCCTTTGCAGGAGGAAGCGCATGACGTCTGGCCGGGCGAGGACTGTGCGCCAAGGGGTGCGGGTGAGCATTCACCCGCTCTTTGTGTTGTCGGCGTTGGCAGCCTGTGTCGCACACATGGCCCTGCAAGTGGCCATCCTGTTTCTGTGCGTCCTCCTGCATGAGTTGGGGCATGCAGCGGTGGCGCGCGCGCTGGGCTACAAAGTGGCGGTAATTCAGCTTTTGCCGTTTGGAGGCGTCGTGAAGCTCGCAAACGGCGATCTGGGGTGTGTCCCTCGCCATGAAGCGTTGGTCGCCATCGCCGGACCTGTGGTCAACCTCGGACTGGGATGGCTAGGTCTCACGCTTGCAGCGAGCGGCGTTTCGTCGTCCGAATCGTACCGCGCCTGGGTGACGCTGAATCTGTGGCTCGCTGTGTTCAATCTGCTTCCTTGCCTTCCCTTGGACGGCGGGCGGCTGTGGCGGTCGAGCCGAAGCCGCAGCGTGGGGTACGCGCGCGCGACGGAAGGAGCATATCGAATGGGCTTTGTGATCGCGGCGTTGTTGATGGTCCTCGGCGTGATCGCATTCTTTGCGGGAAGGCCGCACCTTGGCGCGCTTGTCCTAGGTCTCTTCCTCGCCGTCTCGGCGTCGCAAGGCCTGAGAGACCTGCGCGTGGACCTCGTTCGCTTTCTGGACGCCAAGCGCAGGCGGTCCGAACCGGTCGCACGTGCGCGTTCGCTCGTGGCACGGATGGACACGCCGATTCGGCATGTGGTTCGACAGTTTGCACCGGATCGCGTCCATATGGTCTACGTGCTCGACGATGAAGACCGGGTCGTCGATATCGTCGAGGAATGGGAGATTGCCGAGGCAGTGTTTGCCGGAAAGTGGGATACACCGGTGGGCGAACTGTCGAATCCTGGCGTTGTGGATGTTTCAAAGTTGTGATACAATGTTTCGAGTGCATCACTGTAACCGCATGCCGCCGGCTTTCAAAGGCTGCGCGCCTTGCAGCCTGCCGGAGCAGCGAGTCTGAGTGAAGGAGCGTTGTCGGATGTACGCGATTGTGGAGACTGGTGGGAAGCAGTACAAGGTGAGCCAGGGCGACACCCTCGTCGTGGAGAAGCTCGAGGGTGAGGTCGGATCGGAAATCGTCTTGGACAAGGTCCTTCTCGTTCAGAACGAAGGCCAGGTCCAGGTGGGCTCGCCTTATCTTCAAGGGGCGAAGGTCGTCGCGAAGGTCGTGGAACACGGCCGAGGCGAAAAGATCATCGTGTTCAAGTACAAGCCCAAGAAGAATTACCACAAAAAGCAGGGTCATCGTCAGCCGTACACCAAGATCACGGTGGAGTCCATTCAGCTCGCATGATCGAGCTGGACGTCCTCCTGCGCAGTGAAGGGCTGGAGGGCTTTCGCGTTCGCGGTCACGCGGGTTACGCGGAGGCGGGGCGCGACATCGTCTGTGCGGCCGTCAGCGTGTTGGTGTACAATTTCATCAACTCGGCGGAGCGGTTTGCGGATACGCCCCTCGAGGTGCGAGATCGAGGCGATGAATTGTCGTGTCGCTTTCCTCCGGCGCTGAATTCACGCGCAAAGTTGTTGTTCGACAGCATGCTGTTCGGGATCGAACAGGTCGCGGAGCAGTACCCGGACCATGTGCGCATTCGACACGTTCGTGCGCGCTGATCCGCATGCCACCACAGCTCCGCATGCGATAGAAGAGCGACGGAAAGGATGATCCATGATGTTGCGACTTGATTTGCAGCGTTTTGCGCACAAGAAGGGCGCTTCCTCCACGCGGAACGGCCGCGATAGCATCTCCAAGCGACTGGGTGTCAAGGAATCCGACGGCAAGGTCGTGCACGCTGGCAGCATCCTCGTGCGGCAGCGCGGCACCAAGATCCATCCCGGCCGCAACGTCGGCATTGGAAAGGACGACACGCTGTTCGCGAAAATCACAGGGCAGGTGCGCTTCGAGCGGTTTGGCAAGGGGAAGAAGCGCGTGAGCGTCTATCCTGTCGCCACCGAGGCGGAAGTCGTCGGCAAGTGACGAAAGTCTGCGGCGAGGCAGTCTGTGCGCAATAGCGCTTCAGATTGCCTCTTTTCTGTTGGAGGAGGGTGGTCCGTGTCTCATAGCTTGGAGCACGCGACCGGTCTAGAATCGTTTCGGCGGCATCGGCACGATGTGTTGAACCAGCTCCAAATCATTCGGGCGCTCATTCAGATGAATCGCGCCGATCGCGCGATAGCGGCCATGGATCGACTGGCCGAATGGTTGCAATCGCTCGGTCGCGTCCAGCAAGCGGTTGGCTCAAGCGCGGAACCCGTGGTGTGGACGCTTGCGGCATGTCCTCACGTGGTCGTGGACGATATCCTTGTCGAGGAGGCGCCTGACGGCGACACTGTTGAACAATGGATCTCGTTCTTGACCGAGCTCGAGGAGCGTCTGGCACTTGGAGGGAGATCGCTCCGGATGAAGCTCAGAGTGAGCTCGAACGCACTCTGGGTCGCGTGGGACGCTCGCGATCTTGAGGTCGCAGATTGGGAAGCACGTTATGTGAGGATTCACTTTGCAAGGGGGTGATGACGTGTTCGTCGATCACGCGGTCATTTACGTGAAAGGCGGGAACGGCGGCAACGGCATTGTGTCGTGGCGTCGTGAAAAATATGTCCCGAAAGGAGGGCCGGCGGGGGGCGACGGAGGCCGAGGCGGCGATGTGGTCCTGGTGGTGGATGAGGGGCTGCGCACGCTCATCGACTTTCGGTACCAACGCCACTTTAAGGCGAAGTCCGGCGAACCCGGAGGTCCCTCGAATCGCCACGGAGCGGATGGCGAGGATCTCGTGATCAAGGTTCCCCCAGGGACCGTTGTGCGCGATCGCGATACAGGGGAGTTTCTGGGAGACCTGGTTCGTCCGGGAGACCGGCTCGTGGTGGCGAGAGGCGGCCGCGGAGGGCGTGGGAACGCGCATTTCGCCAATTCCGTTCGCAAAGCTCCCGAAATGGCTGAGAAGGGAGAGCCTGGAGAAGAGCGCGTCATTGAACTCGAACTGCGCGTGTTGGCCGACGTCGGGCTCGTTGGATATCCCTCCGTGGGCAAATCCACGTTGCTTCGCGCGATGACGCGCGCTGAACCCAAGGTTGGTGCGTACCCGTTTACCACACTTCATCCTGAGCTCGGCGTGGTAGAACTGGGGGACGGCCGTTCGTTCGTGATGGCCGATTTGCCCGGGCTCATCGAAGGCGCACATGAGGGACGCGGACTCGGCCATCAGTTTCTGCGGCACATCGAACGAACAAGGGTGTTGGTCCACGTGATCGACATGGCAGCGGTAGACGGACGCGATCCCGTCGAAGATTACCGCATCATTGAGGACGAGCTTGCAAAATACCGGGCGGAACTTGCGGACAGGCCTCGGGTCGTGGCGGCCAACAAGATGGATTTGCCCCACGCAACTGAAAATTTGGCCCGTTTTCGGGCTGCCTATCCTGAGCTTGAGGTGTTTCCGCTATCGGGTGCTACGCACCAAGGAATTGAGCCGTTCGCCGAACGACTGTATCAGCTGGTGCAGGCCACACCGGTGCCCACGTCGGCAGAAACCTCGTCCACAGACGAAGCGGCGCGCAAAGTCTATCGCCTACCCGATGAGGAACCGCTCAAAATTCGAAAAGAAGACGGCGTATTTGTTGTTGAACATCCTGAGATAGAAAAACTTGTGAAGATGACGAACTTCGATCAGTACGATGCAGTAAAACGATTCCAGCGCATCATGCAGGCGCGCGGCGTGGACGACGCTTTGCGTGCCCACGGTGCGAAAGACGGCGATGTGATCCGCATCGGGGATATGGTGTTCGACTTTGTGGACTAATGTTTCCCTGTCCTTTCCGGAGGAACTGCGGCCATTCTTGGAGACCCACGTTCGGCAATCCCTTCCAGCGGAATGCGCTGGCCTCATTGTGATCGCGCGAGGGCGGCCGTGGGCCGTGGCGCTGCCCATTGTGGCAAGCGCCATGGGGTTCGCGGTCGAGCCGAGCGTGTGGATCGACATTCTTACGAGTCTACATCGCCACAACATCGAGATTTGGGCCACGTATCACAGTCATCCTGGAGGGCAACTGTGGCCAAGTCGTCGCGATCACGTCCTTCGCTGGACCTCAAGACGGCTTCTTCTGCTCGCGCCGTTGGGTGAACGAGTGGCCATCGCTCAGTATGAGTGGCGTGAATCCCCTCACCAGCGGTCCTCATAAGACTCCCCGTTCGATTTACAAAATCATCAGAAAGATAAATTCCAGAAAACAGGAAGGCGCGCTCGCTTCGCGAATTCTTTGGGCGAAGGGAGCGTGAGAATGCATGGAGCGATTTGCAGCGGTTCAGGTCGTCGATGCAGTTCTGAGCGCAGCGATTCGCGCATGCGCGAGCGACGTTCATCTCTATCTGATGAACGGACGTTTAGAGGTCTCGTTTCGCCTAGGCGGGAAGATGATGCCGTTTATGAGTGGAATCGCGTTCGTAGAGGAGACTGTACGTCGTCTCAAAGCGCTAGCACGTATGGACGTCACGGTCCGACACCTGCCGCAGGAAGGTAGCTTTCAATGGATAGCAGACGGGAAGATGGCACACATTCGCGCGTCTTGTGTTCCTATCTTTGGAGGAGAATCTCTCGTTTTGCGCTTCTTTCATCCGGGGCTTTCAGCGAACCTGCTGGAGGGCCTCGGTCTCTCGCAGGAATCGCTGTCCCGCATTCGCGGCTGGTTGCAACGTGATAGCGGGTTGATCGCGCTCGCAGGTCGCACGGGAGCCGGGAAAACTACCACAGCTTATGCGATGCTAGAACACTTGCTCCATCAGGGGCGAATCGTTTTTACCATTGAGGACCCTGTGGAAGTTCGAGTGCCGGGATGTCGCCAGGTCGAAATCCAAGAAAAACATGGTCTCACGTTTGATTCGGCGCTTCGAGCTATGGTTCGGCAGGATCCCGACGTCATCTTCATCGGTGAAGTCCGCGATGAGGACTCTGCGGCGGCAGCGTGTCGGGCGGCGATGACAGGGAGGCTCGTCATCGCGACGGTTCACGCGCGCAGACCGATGGGTGTGGTATCGCGGTTTCTCGACTTGGGGGTTCCGGTGTCCATCTTGGAAGAAGTCTTGAGCGGAGTTGTGTTTGTTGAGTCTGCGGGGCACGGCGGCCGTACCTATCGTGTCCTGGGCGTGGATCGGCTGTTTCATCATCAGAACGGAACTCAGGCGATATCCGGCCGAGTGCCAAGCAAATCGAGGGTGGGGAAAGGCTTTGCGTCGGCGCACTAGAATTCGTTTGCGTCGCGCGCTCGTGCGATTGGCACGCTTGCCCCGCGTGGAGCGCGAGATCGCCTTGTGGATGATGGAATTTTCGAGCATGCTCCAGGCGGGGGTCGACGTTCGTTTGGCCGCTTCGACGCTTCGTTCGAGCAGCGCGTATGTGGGCGTGGCTCTATCAGAAGCGGTCCTCGAACAAGTAGAACGCGGTCAGCCCTTGGTGCAAGCATTCGCGGAGTGGGTTCGAGAAATGGATTGGGTGAGCCTTGCCGCGGCCGAACGAGCCGGGGCATTTGCCGAGGGGATGCAGCGCGTTGCATCGCGCATGATGGAACGTGTGCGATGGCGTCGGGCGCTTGTGAAGCAATTGGCCTATCCGCTCATTCTCTTATGCGGGACGTATGGGCTCTTTGGGTTCATGATGATCGCGATTCTTCCTACGCTCCAGAAACTTGCCGCGCTGACTCCAGGAGCGGCAGCGCACCGAGGTTGGACGCCGACGACCCTCTCGGGCGCAAGTTTGTTGATCTTCACCGCAGCGCTTGTCATGGTTGCTGTTAGCCTCTTGATCAAGAACCGTTGGCCCTCCGCGCCCATCCGCCCGCCGTTTGATCGGCTCATTCGCAGAATGCGCACGGAGCGCCTAGCGGATCAACTTGCCTCGCAACTCGAGGCCGGCATTGGGGCGTGGGATGCTGTCGCGTGGATTGCCGGCCGGCGTGGCGGACTTGGTCGCCAGATGAGGGTGGTACACGACCGACTTCGGCAGGGTGCCTCGCTCTGTGAAGCCTTCGCGTCGATTGGACACGTGCTCGATCCCCTCTTTTTGACACTGGTCGAGATCGGAGAAATCACGGGCGAAGTAGCGGATCGGCTGCGAGAAGGGCAGCGTCTCATGCAATGGGATGTCGTTCATCGATTGGAGTCCATCGCACAAATCGCAGAGCCCGTTGCCGTGGCTGTGATGGGCCTCGTGGTTGGCGTGATGGTGTACAGCCTTATGGTGCCGATGTATCAAGCCATCGCGCGCCTGTCTTAGCTTCGAGGAGGTGTGATGGTATGCAACGGATTCCGCACAGGGGAGCTTCCCGCTCGGGAGGAAAAACCACAGGGTTCAGCCTGATTGAGATCATGATCGCGGTCGTGATCATTGGCATTCTGATTGTGATGATCACCCCGCAATTATTGCGGGCGTCGGGTCGAGCTCAAAACACGGCGTGCGCGGGCAATGTGCGCACAATTTCCGCAGCGTTGGCCGAATATCAATTGATCCATGGGCAATTGCCAACTGGAAATTCCGTTCAGCAAATTCAAGTACTCGTTTCTGACGGTTTGCTGTCCAACGATGCATTGTCTGGCAATTACGTCATCCAGGACTCGGACGCCAATAACATTGCCGTTACGTGCCTCTCCCCCGGAGGGATGTGACCGGATGGGGCGTGTTGGTTGCCGACCTGTTCATCGACAAGACCAGGGTGGATTTTCGCTGCTTGAGGTCATGGTGGTTCTCTCCCTTTACGCTGTTTCTGTCGTGATGCTGACGGGATCGCTGGTTTCGTTGGAACGGGGCATGGCACTTCGGGCCACGGCATCCACCTTATTGGCTCAGATGCGTGCCATGCAAAATCTGGCATCCACAAGTGACACCTTCACAGAGGTGTGGCTGGACCCTTACGACACAGGATATCGGCTTCTTCAGGGGACTCAGACGCTCGAGTCGGACGCTTTCGCGCTCGGTGTGAACTATGTGGATGGGTACCTTCAGTTGCCGGCGCACGTCATTTCGTACGACAACCTCGGCAATGCGCAGGTGGCCGGTGTCATCCGACTAACCGATGGGCACCGCGAAGACGACTTGCACCTGTATATGGGAACCGGGTGGCAGATGGGGGGATGGACTGCGTGACGCTGTGGGAGAACCTGTTTGCTGCGCTGATTCTGGTCATGCTGATTCCAGCGATTTGGCTGTCTCAGACTCACGCGTACCTGGTTTTGGAAAAGGTTGTCTCGATGCAACAGGTCGAAGCGGCAGAGGTACGCGTGATGGAGGATGTGATGCATGGTAGTTCGATTCCACAGAGTGTGCAGGAAGCCGGTCGCGTGTATGCAGTTCACTGTACACAGGTGCCGGATGCACAGGCTGCGGCATGTCAGGACCAAATGGTCACGCTGGATATCGGCGAAAGTGCCGTTCAAACAATCGTCATCCCGACATGTACACGGGGGATTTTCGCTTCTTGAAGCCATGGTTTCAATTTCCATAGCCTCACTTGTCCTTCTCACCTGTTCGATGACAGCTATCGCTGTCCTGAGAGGTGCAGGCCGCGTCAGTCAGGTTGCGGAGGATTGGGCGGTTTTGGACAGTGTGCGCCGCGTCACCTTGGCAGATGTTCATGCGTCCTCGAGCGCGAGTGCCTTTGGCGCAAGCCTCGTACTTCGGGAACTGAGTGGGGTTCTCTATACCTACTATTTGAATGCGAATCACCAACTCGTCCGTGTCAAGGCAGGAGGCGGGACGGCTGTGATTGCCACCGATGTCCGGGCCTTCACGGCCTCGCAGAAGTCTGCTTCCACGGGATGGTTACTCACCATATCTGTCCAAACGCTAGATGGTCAGAGCCTGTCGTGGGACGTTGGAAATGGGGGGTGAGGCGTCGCGATGAGGTATCACTACGCGTCCAACCAAGACTCGGGGTTTGTGATATGGTACGTTTTGGCTTGCACTTCTGGTCTAGCGCTGATCGCTGCCGCGACCATGGTGACGGGTTCGCTCGCTCTCCGTTCCGAAGCGAGAAATCTGACTTTTCTCCAGTGTCGGGCGGTTGCATTCTCGCTTGCGCGACCGGTCGAGGACGCGTTATCCCAAGGAGGACACTTGCCTGCGTTCCTCCAGGTTCGCGTGGCGAATCATCTAGCGGTTCTGACGACTTCGACATCAGGTAGGCAGGTCAGCGTTTCGATCCGAGTGACAGAGGGGACTGTCTCGGATACAATGTCCTTTGTGTACGACACGAGCGCGCGCGACGTGGTATCGTGGCAAGATAACGGCCCTCGGTCATGATGGAGTGATGAGAACCTTGCGTATCGCGTTAGTGGGATTCATGGGGTGCGGGAAGTCGACCGTGGGTCCTGTCCTTGCGCGCCGTCTTGGCGTTGACTTCGTCGATCTCGACCTTGAGATTCAGAAGATGGTCGGCAGAACCATCGCGGAGATTTTTGAGCAGGATGGCGAGCGGGCGTTCCGCTCGCTTGAATCCGCGTGTTTGGCGCGCTGCGCTCGCCAGTCTCACTTGGTGGTCGCCCCTGGAGGGGGCGTCGTTACCGTACAAGCCAACCGTCGCCTTTTGCGCAGCCATTTCCACGTCGCCTATCTCCGTGCGCGACCGGCGACTCTCGCAGAGCGTTTGCGAGGGCAGGCCGAACACCGCCCCCTGTTGCGAGGACATCCGCTCGAAGACCGGATCGCGCGCCTGATGAGAGAACGCGCGGCGTTTTACGATGAAGTCGCTTCGCAGATTGTCGACGTCGACGGGAAATCCCCTGAAGCTATCGCTGAAGAAATTTCCAGTGGCCTGAAATCGACCTGAAGGGGCGAAAGCCACGTGCAACATATCGGAGGCATCCTCCAGCATTCACACGTGTCGGCTGATCGCTACGATGCTTCGTACTTTCTACGGGAGATTCCGGAGCTTCAGCAGGCCTCGCTTGCCGAAGAGACGATTTTGCGCCACAGTGCGCTGCTTTACGAGTATTTGCGGCAGAAGAGGATCTGCGAGCGATGCACAGGGTTTGAGCGGTGTGGCAAGGCGGGTGACATGCGTGGCTTTGAGCAAGTCCTGGAAGTCAGTACGCGCGGGCTCGCGACTCGCGTTCGCCGGTGTACGCCGTTCCAGGAGTATGTGGTCAAAGAGCGCGTGCGCCGCTATGCACAGTTGGCGGGCGTAACGGAGCTTGGCGACGAGTTTCGTTTTGAGAACTTCCCCGAGGAGCAGGCGAGGAAATATCCGAAGGTGTTGAGATATGCCCAGGAATTCGCTCGTAGCTGGAGCCCGCAGGAGGCACCGCGGGCTGGGCTGTACTTGTTCGGTCCCCCGGGCGTGGGAAAGACGCATCTCATGTTCGCGGTGTTTCGCGAGCTCCAGCGGCGCGGCGTTCCGTCTCTGGTCGTTCGGTCGGATTCCCTGTTCGATCATATGCGGCACGTCATCGCGGCGGGGGAAGATCTGGAGCCGTTTCTCGAAACGCTTTCCACGGTGCCTGTTCTCGGGATCGATGAATTTGCGCAGGAGCGAGCGAACGAGTTTAGCATGGAGAAGCTGTTTCGAATCATCAATTACCGGTTTCATCACAAACTGTCGACGTGGTTTACCAGCAATTTTAGTCCTCCTGACGCGTATCGGCGCGGAGTGGATGATCTCCTTGACACAGTGGCGCCGCTGCGATCGCGCGTGATGAGCATGTGCATTCTCGTGAAAATGGACGGACCGGATGCGCGCCAGCGCAATCTCCGCACCCTGGTCTGACTCGTCAAGTGCGAGGTGGTCGTGCTTGCTGGACGCGCAGGCCGACGAGGGCCACCTGATGAATGCGACATTCGACCCGCGGCGCGCTTTTTTCGATCAGCGCAGCCTGCTTCCGATCCCTTTCTGCCAAGGCCGAGGCGCGTTCTTCCTCCGTGAGCTCATCCAACAAGCTCTCGTAGTAGGCGGACAGCTGGGCGAGGTCGCCATGGAGACGAGCCATCGCTTCCTTGGCCCAAGCGTCGTCCTGCGCGGCTACGTGATCGGTGAGCGCGCGCTGAAGAACGCGCCATGCGTCGTAGACCGTGTGGCGACAGTGGCGGAGAAGCTCCGACGCAGGGACACCGGATAGGTCCCGGTGTTGAATGCGTTCGTAAAACCGGTCGACGACTTGCAAGTTGTCCAAACATGCGGCGTAGGAGAACCATTCTTCCCGGTTGAGGTCTGCCGTGTAGGCAAAGACGCCGTTGACCATCATCCAGGGCACGAGTTCGCCTCTCGCGTCCCCCTCTCGCACGCAGGCGATCCGGCCGCGTCGAGCGGCACTGAGCAGAATTCTGTCGAACAGAGGACTGCCGAAGTCGATGCGATCGACGCGCGGCTTCACGCTCCAGGGGAACGGCGAAGGGGGCTGTTCTGCGTTCAGACGGGCCTCTTCTCGCGCCTGCGCCTCGGCATCGAATGCCAACCGCAGCACCGTCGGCTCGATCGACTGATGCGTGGCTTCCACCCACATCCAATAGAAGGGCCGCTCGATGAGTTCTTTGTCCACGTCGACCGGAAGCTCGTACTCCCGGTACATGGGACGAGCGAGGAGCGTACGAGCCCCGACGGATGTGAAGTACCGATCACAGAACGACAGCCTTTGTTCAGGGGTTCGCAGCGGCGCTTGGGTCTCGGCGTTCAACGGCGACGCGCACCTCCTTTGGGGATCATGAGATCTTCCACCTGGATGGACTTGAGTTGGGTGACGAATTCCTCGTCGTCGCGGCTTGTCATGGCCGCCTCGAAGATGCGCTTCTCCCAAAGATCCAGTCGGATATCGCTTACAATGTCATCCAGCCGTCCGATCACGGCCTCAAACATGCGCACCTTTTCCTGAAGGATTTCCATGATGTGTTCTTCGATGGTGTCCTTCGTCACGAGGTTCGCGATGTGGCACGCGTGCGTTTGGCCGAGACGATGGATGCGACCGATGCGCTGTTCAAGCCGCATTGGATTCCAGGGGAGGTCATAATTAATCATGTGGCTACAAAATTGAAGGTTAATTCCTTCTCCGCCGGATTCGGTGGCGACCAGCACGCGGATCTTCTTCGAGAACAGTTCCCGCATCCAGTCTTTCTTTCCTCGGCGGAAGCCGCCGCGAAACGGTACCGCGCTGATCCCGTGTTTCTTCAGTGTGTACATGAGGAAATCTTGGGACGCTCGGTATTCCGTAAAGATGATCATCTTTTCTGGTCCATCTTCTAGTATCTTGAGCACTGCTTCCACCTTGGCGTACGACGGGATAGAGGTTCCTTGGTCGATCAGCGCCTGCAGGCGGCGAGCGCGATCGGGATCGCGCGTCTTCTTCAACATCTTCTCCAGCGACAGAAGCGCCGCGTACGAGGAACTGCAGATCTCGCGCTGCAGCGTGATGAGCGGGAGAATGGACGTGCGGGCTGTTTGCGAACGCTCATATTCGCTCCTTAGAAACGCCTGAACGGCTTCGTAAAACGCGCGTTCCTCTGGCGTCAATTCGACAGCAACCACGCGCACGTGACGCTTGGGCAGATCGAGCAGTCCGTCCTCTCGGCGGTTTCGGATCATGACCCGGCTGATGGTCTGACGCAAGGCCGCAGGGTCTTTGGGCGTTCGGGGACTCGCGACGAACCGCTCTGCGAATTCCGCGGGATTGCCGAGCTCTCCAGGTTTGAGCAGGGTGACCAACGTGTGCAACTCCTTCAGCTGATTCTGGATGGGCGTGGCCGTCAGCAGGAGCATGTATTTGTGTTGGAGCTGATTCAGCAGTTGCCAGTTCTTCGTGCTCGGGTTTTTCAGCTTGTGCGCTTCGTCGACGATGATCATGTCCCACCATTGGGCTCGAACCCGATCGGCGTGGGGCGGCCGTTTGGCCGTGTCGATGGAGGCGACAACGACGCCCTCCGCCTCCCACGTCCATTCGTCGCGCTGGGGAATCGCGTCGATGCGAAATTTCTGGTTCAACTCCTTGGTCCACTGCGAGACAAGAGACGCTGGCACGAGGACGAGGGCCCTTCGGACAAGCCCTCGCACCAGATATTCCTTGAGAATGAGCCCTGCTTCAATCGTTTTACCGAGTCCCACCTCATCCGCAAGGATGGCCCTTCCGCGCAGATCGCGCACGACCCGGAGAGCAGTTTCCACTTGATGCGCAAGCGGTGTGAACTGCACGTGTTCGAGCGCGAGGAGTTGGTCCAAGGCGGGTGCAAGCCAAGCCTGACGCGCCAGCGCGCCGAGGCGAAAGAGTTCCCAATCGGCGTCTTGGCTTCCTCGCCCCAGGTGGAGGAGCGCCTCGAGTTCCGCTTCCACATCCAACCCACTGATGGAAAACGACCACGGGCGATCTCCGGCGTTCAAGGACTTGTTCGCGAGTTCTCGCACGTCGACCCCCTCCTCGTCTTGTTCTGCTCGCTGCAGTCATGTAGTATGTGACAGGTGATATCGATTCTTGCGCCCAAGGACGGTGGCGATATTGGAAAAGCGAACGCCGCTTTATGATCTCCACCTGCGCTTCGGGGCTCGCATGGTGGAGTTTCACGGGTGGGAGATGCCCGTGCAATACACAAGCATCCGGGACGAGCACCGCGCGGTTCGCACGGATGTCGGGATGTTTGACGTATCCCACATGGGCGAGATCGAGGTGTCCGGGCCTGATAGTTTTTCGTTCTTACAGCACCTTTTGACGAATGATCTGGCTCGACTGAGGCCAGGTCGGGCGCTGTACACGCTCATGACCGACCAACGCGGCGGTACCCTCGATGATCTGTTGGTGTATCGCCTGGAAGACAACCGCTTCTGGCTCGTCGTGAATGCCGCCAACCGGGACGCGGATGTAGCGTGGATCAGGAGCCACGTCGACGGGGCCGACGTGACGGTGACGGACCGGTCGGATGACGTGGCGCTTCTTGCCGTTCAGGGACCGCATGCAGCGAGTCGCCTCGAATCGTTGGGGCTCTCGGTCGGTTCTTTGCGTCCCTTTTCGTTTACGAGCGCTCGTTTTCAAGAAGGAGAGATCATGGTCTCACGCACAGGTTATACGGGCGAAGATGGCTTTGAGTTGTATACCGATGGTGAGACGGCTCGCAAGTTGTTTGAGGCGCTTTACTCGCTGGGCGTCACACCATGTGGTCTCGGAGCGCGTGACACCCTTCGACTGGAAGCGTGTCTGCCGCTGTATGGCCAGGAGCTTCGGCGGGACGTCACGCCTCTTGAAGCTTCGCTTGCGCCGTTTGTCAAATTCGACAAGGGCGACTTCATCGGCCGCGAAGCGCTCCTGTCGCAGGCGGAAGCGGGGCCGAGCCGGCGGCTCGTGGGGGTGGAGATGGCGGATCGCGCCATTCCTCGCACAGGTTATGCGGTATTCCGAGGGGAGCAGAGGGTTGGCGAGATTACATCCGGGACGTTGTCGCCCACGCTCGAACGCCCCATCGGGCTCGCGCTGGTGAACGCGTCCGCTGCGGTCGTCGGCGAGACGCTCGAGGTCGAGATCCGTGGAAAAAGGCATGTTGCGCGGGTGGTGCCGACTCCGTTTTATCGGCGCCCGAAGGTGAGCTCGTCATCCGCCAAGGAGGAGTGATCATCGTTGTCGCGTTTCGGTTATCTCCCGCACACGGACGAGGACCGAGAGGAGATGTTGCGGACGCTCGGCATTGAGCGCGTCGAGGAGTTGTTCAGTGATATCCCGCCTTCCATTCGGCTGACCTCCGCGCTCGACCTGCCCAGGCCCATGCCTGAACTTGAACTCGGCAAGCACATGGAGCGGCTTGCGGCGCAAAATCGGCACCTGGGCCAACTCGTGTCTTTCCTCGGGGCAGGTGCCTACGAGCACTACCAACCGAGCGTCGTGGATGCCATCGTCTCCAGATCCGAATTCTACACGTCCTACACGCCGTACCAACCTGAGATGAGTCAGGGCTTGCTCCAGACCATCTTCGAATACCAGACGATGATCGCGGAACTGACGGGAACGGACGTCGCCAATGCGAGCATGTACGACGGCGTGACTGCCCTCGCCGAGGCGGCACTCGTCGCGTGTCAGCACACCCGGCGGGAAAGGGTCGTGGTGTCCGCGACGCTGCATCCTGAAGCTCGCAGGGTGCTTCAGACCTATGCCAACGGCCAGACCATCCGGCTTCAAGAGGTTCCGCACCGCGACGGCCGCGTGGACATGGAGTCGCTCGAGGCGTCGGTTGACGGGGAGACAGCGTGTGTCTGCGTGCAGTATCCGAACTTTTTCGGCGCCATCGAGGATCTGCGCGCGATTGCCGAGATCGCACACGCCCGGGGAGCGCTCCTCGTGGTACAGACGTACCCCATTGCGCTCGGACTCCTCGAGGCGCCCGGCGCGATGGGGGCGGATATTGTCGTCGCGGAGGGTCAGCCGCTTGGCATCAGTCTGTCCTACGGAGGACCGTATCTCGGCGTGATGGCCGTCCAGGAGTTCCTCATGCGAAGGATACCGGGGCGCCTGGTTGGCGAGACGACCGATGCCGAGGGGCGGCGCGGATTTGTACTCACGCTCCAGGCGCGTGAGCAGCACATTCGCCGGGAAAAGGCAACCTCAAACATCTGCACAAACCAGTCCCTCTGCGCCATCGCGGCCACGGTCTTCCTGGCCTACATGGGGAAGGAAGGACTGCAGGAACTCGCTCGCCAGAATTACCACAAGGCCCACTATTTCCGCGCCCGGTTGCTCGAGGTCCCCGGGGTGGAGCCGCTGTTTGACGCGCCCTTCTTCAACGAGTTCGCGATTCGCGTATCTCGTCCCGTCTCCGAGGTGCAGCGCGCGATGCTCGATCGCGGCTATCTGTTCGGCTATGACCTCGCGAGGGACGATGGCTCGCTCGAAGGAGGCGTGTTGATCGCGGTCACCGAAATGCGAACCCGCGCAGACATGGACGGGGCTGTCGCCGCCATCAAGGAGGTGCTCGCGCAATGACGATTCAGCGGGAAGGCCTCGAGCCGCTGATCTTTGAGCTAAGCCGCCCGGGGAGACGAGCATTTGAGCTGCCGGAACTCGACGTGCCAGAGGCAGATTTGGCTGAGATTGAGCCGTATGTGCGCCGGGAGCCGGCCCGCTTGCCCGAGGTGAGCGAGGTCGATGTGGTGCGGCACTACACGGCGCTGTCTCAGAAGAATCACGGTGTGGATAGCGGCTTCTATCCGCTCGGGTCGTGCACCATGAAATACAATCCAAAGCGGAACGAGCGTTGGAGCCGGCTGGATGGCTTTGCCCGGCTTCATCCGCTCATGCCGGAGGAGCTCGTGCAGGGTGCGCTCGCCCTGCTATACGAACTGAGCGAACACCTCGCGGTGATCACGGGCATGGATGCGGTCAGCCTGCAACCGGCTGCCGGGGCGCACGGCGAGTGGACGGGGCTCATGATGATCCGCAAGTACCACGTCGATCGCGGCGAGACCTCTCGCGATCAGGTGATTGTTCCGGACTCCGCGCATGGCACGAATCCAGCCAGCGTGAGCATGGCGGGGCTGCGCGCCGTCACCCTTCCGTCTCGGCCCGATGGTCGCGTAGACCTGGAGGCGCTGCGCCAGGCGGTGAGCGAGCGCACGGCCGCGCTCATGTTGACCAATCCGAACACGCTCGGGCTATTCGAGCGCGATATCGTCGAGATCGCGCGCATCGTGCACGATGCTGGTGGCCTTCTGTATTACGACGGCGCCAACATGAACGCCATCTTGGGCTACGCGCGGCCCGGAGACATGGGCTTTGACGTGGTTCATCTCAATCTTCACAAGACCTTCTCCACGCCGCACGGAGGCGGAGGACCGGGAGCCGGCCCGGTGGGGGTGAAGGCGTTTCTGGAGCCCTACCTTCCGGCGCCTGTCCTGGAGAAGCGAGGCCATCAGTACGCGTGGAACTGGGATCGGCCGAAGTCCATCGGCAAGGTGAAGGGATTCTTCGGCAATTTCGGCGTGCTGGTGCGCGCTTACGCCTACATTCGCACACTCGGCGCCGAAGGGTTGAAGCAGGTGTCGGAGGCGGCCGTGCTGAACGCCAACTATTTGTTACAGCAGTTGAAACCGCATTTCGAGGCGCCCTATGAAGGGCCGTGTAAGCACGAGTTTGTCATTTCAGGCAAGAGGCAAAAGGCCCTCGGCGTCCGCACGCTCGACATGGCGAAGCGCCTCATCGACTTCGGCGTGCATCCGCCGACCATCTACTTCCCGCTCATCGTCGAGGAGGGCATGATGATCGAGCCGACGGAGTCGGAGAGCAAGGAGACGCTGGATCGGTTTGTCGAGATCATGCGCGAAATCGCTCGCGAAGCCGAGCATGAACCAGAGGTCGTGCGCACGGCTCCGCATCGAACGATTGTGGGAAGGCTGGACGAGGTCAAGGCGGCGCGGCAGCCACGGCTGCGTCATCCGTTGGACTGACGCAGTGCGGAGAGGTCGGCCAGATGAGGGGTCTCATTGACGCCGAGCGCGTGAAACGCATCGCCAATGACAGAGATCCGCGTGATGCTCGTGTTATCGATGGTACGAAAGTCGATGCCCATCCACCGAAGGATAGAGCGCACGACGCCCCCGTGGGTGGCCACGAGCACGCGCCCGTGCGGATGCGCGCGCGCAATGTCCTTGAGGCATTGCACCACGCGTTCGGTGGCGTGATCGGGCGGCTCTCGATCCGGCGCCCCGTTCGGGAAACGCCGCAAACTCTCACTGCGGAGCAAGCCCTCGGCTTGGCCGAAATAATGCTCGCGCAGGCACGGCCGCACCGTGATGGGCGCGCCGGTGGTGCGGCTCACGCGCCGCGCGGTGTCGAGCGCCCGCTCGAGATCGCTTGAATAGATGTGGTCGATGTGGACGTTCCGGAGCCAGGCGGCCAACCGGTCGGCCTGTCGCTTGCCGACCTCGTTGAGCGGCACGTCGGTCCATCCCTGAACCCGCCCTTCGACGTTCCAGTCCGTCTCTCCGTGGCGAACGAGCCAGATTTCCATCCTGCGGCCTCCTTCACGACCAGTATAGCAAGGCTTTGCGTGGCTGTGTTACAATGGGAGCGGTTTTCTGGCTGGAACGGTTGGGACAAGGGGGGCGCGCTGTGGCGGATCGCTATATTCTGCTCGTTCATGGGCCGAACCTCAATCGCTTGGGCGTGCGAAAACCGGAGGTGTACGGCCAGCGCACGCTGGCGGACGTGGTGGAGCTGGTCCGAAGCACGGCCCTCCCGTTCGGCTTTGACGTGATCGACCGACAGTCGAACCACGAAGGCGATCTCATCGACTTCTTGCAGCAGTACGGGCCTGGAGCGCACGGCATCATCATCAATCCAGGGGCGTTCGGGCACTACAGTTACGCGCTGCGCGATTGTCTGGAAGATATCGATCGGCCTACGGTTGAGGTACACATTTCCAATGTGCACCGCCGCGAGCCGTTTCGGCACCAACTGGTCCTGAGTGACGTCGTCACGGGCCAGATTGTGGGGCTTGGCCTCGAGGGCTACCGGTTGGCGACGCTCGCTCTCTGCCAGCCGAAGCCGTGAGATGACAAAGTTGGAGGGCTTGACGCATGATTTCAAGCAACGACTTTCGCAACGGGACGACCATTGAGTACGATGGATCGGTCTGGCGCGTGATCGAGTTCATGCACGTGAAACCGGGCAAGGGCTCGGCATTCGTGCGGACGAAGTTGAAGAACGTGAAGACCGGCGCCATTCGAGAGACGACGTTCCGCGCGGGGGAGAAGGTGCCACGGGCGCGGATTGAGACGCGCGAGATGCAGTACTTGTACAACGACGGCGAGAATTACACGTTCATGGACACGGAAACGTACGAGCAGATCAACATTCCGCGCGCTCAGCTGGAGTACGAACTGAACTTCCTGAAGGAGAACATGAACTGTTTTATCGTTCAGTACCAGGGCGAGATCATCGGCATTGATCTGCCCAATACCGTGGAGCTCGAGGTCATCGATACCGAGCCAGGTATCCGCGGTGACACGGCGACGGGCGGCAGCAAGTCCGCGACCGTGGAGACCGGGTACACGCTGCAGGTGCCGTTCTTTATCAACGTGGGCGACAAAGTCGTGATCGACACGCGTTCCGGCGAATACGTGTCGCGCGCGTGAGTCCAAAGGGCGCGGTGAAAAAGCCCGTGCGGCAGGTGGGATTCGCCTCCCGCACGGGCCTTTTCATGCCTTCTTTCGCATGAGGCTGAACACGAGCACCATCAAAAGTAGAAAGATCACCAGGAAGACGACGATCCATCGGACGATCAGAGACAGATCCACCATCGACCCTCCTCGCTCTTCTCCTCATTCAATGCAATCCCTTCACGCGGGGTTCCGACAAACCGGCCATTCGCATACAGGCGCACGCCCGTCCATATACATGGACTAGGGCAGGGGGTGGCCGGTGTGTCCGTGGCGCATTCGAATCCGAGATCGGTCCTGGAGCAAGTGCTCGCCGTGTTGCCCGGCGAGTCGGCGCGGTCGCTCCAAAGCTTGAGGGACGACTTGCTCGATGAACTTGAGGAGATTCGTCTGCGCGCCGGGCAGCCGCTCGAACTGTGCCTGCGTCAGCGCCTCGCCTTTTTGGCAGAAGATGGCGAACTCACGCAGTCACCGCATCGCGGTGTGCGCGTTTCGGCGGACGAATTGGCGCAGGTTGTGCAGCGCCTGACGCAGTTTTCTCGTTACGCCGTGGAGGAAGACATGCGGCACGGATACGTCACCTTGCCGGGCGGACACCGGGTGGGCATTGCGGGCCGCGCCGTGGTGGAAGCGGGGCATGTGCGCGCCTTTCGCCACGTCACTTCGCTCAACGTTCGCATTTCGCGCGATCACCCGGGCGCGGCGGCGTCCGTACTGCCTTTCTTGTACGATCGCGTCTCACGCCGTCCACTGTCGTCGCTCATCGTATCGCCGCCGCAGTGCGGCAAGACGACGCTCGTACGCGATGTGGCCCGCCGGTTCAGCTACGGCGACTTCGCGCCTGGCAATCCCGGCTTGAAGGTCGCCGTGATCGACGAGCGCTCGGAGATTGCGGGCAGCGTCGACGGCATCCCGCAATTCGATCTCGGCCCCCGCGCGGACGTCCTCGACGGGTGCCCGAAAGCGGAGGGCATGATGATGGCGATTCGGAGCCTGTCTCCGCACGTCGTGGTCACGGACGAAATCGGCCGAATGGAGGATGCGGAGGCAGTGATGGAGGCGTCGCTCGCAGGCGTCGCGGTGGTGGCGACCGCGCACGCCGCTTCGCTCGACGCGTGGCGCCGCAGGCCGTGGATGGAAAGATTGTTCTCCGCGCGCGCCTTCGACCGGTACATCGTGTTGAGCCGCCGCCATGGACCGGGCACCGTCGAGGCGGTCCTGGACGCAGAGGGGCGACCGCTTCGCTGCGGGGGCGCCGCGGAAAGATGAAGCTGGTGGGCGCTTTGTTGGTGCTATTCGCCTCTACGCTCATCGGATTTCGCGTGGCTCAGGGCTACCGGGATCGGCCGAAGGCGCTCAGGCAGTTGCTTCAGGCGCTCATCGAGCTTCAGAGCGAAGTCGAATACCATGCGACGCCCATTCCGCAGGCGTTGCGCGCGGTCGGCACGCGGCTCGGAGGGTGGTGCGGAGCTTGGCTCGTGGACATGGCGAATGTACTCAGCCGTCCCGCCGACTCCCCCGACATCGCGCTCCAGAACGTCTCGCTTGCCTCGGCGACGAGCGGAACCCTGCGGGATGTGGACGCGGAGCCGTTCCTTCGCTTGTTGCGCTCCATCGCCGTAGCCGATCGCGACCATCTGCAACAGCCCTTTCTCGCGGCGCGCGCAGATCTGGAAGCAGCGATTCAGGCGGCGCAGGACGAAGCGAACCAGGGCGCGCGGCTGTGGACGTACCTGGGTGTGTTGGCCGGGGTGTTCATCGTCCTACTGCTCCTGTGAGCGGGCACGAGGCAATGTGCGCGAAAAGAGGGGATGCGTGATGTCGCCCGAGATTCGGGATCTGTTTCGCATTTTCGCCGTAGGCTTTATCGCCGCCATCTTTCACACCGTATTGAAGCAGAGTGGCAAAGAGGATTTCGCGCACTGGGCCACCCTGGCAGGCTTGGTGGCCGTGTTCGTGATTGTGATTGGGTACGTCGATCACCTGTATCACGAAATCACCAGCGTCTTTCTGCTGCAGTAGGTGACGCCCGTGCACATGGTCCAAATCATCGGCATCGGCCTGACCGCCACGGTGCTCGCAGCGCTTCTGCGACCTCAAATGCCGTCCTTCGCGACGCTGGTGAGCTTGTTCGCGGGCGTCCTGATTCTCCTGTTGTTGGTGCGATCCATCTCGGGCGCGCTGGACACGTTTCAGCAATTGACGACGGCGGCGCACATGAACCACATGTTTCTCCAGACGCTCATCCGCATCCTCGGTATCGCGTACGTCGTGGAGTTCGCGGCGGACATCGCCCGCGACGCTGGCGAGTCTGCGCTCGGCGGGCGGATCGAGCTCGCCGGAAAAATCGGGATTGTGCTTTTGGCGTTGCCCATCTTCAAGGACGTGCTCGACGTGATCGTTCGGATGATTCCGTGAAGGGGCGAGGCTTGTGAGGAACCGATGGCGCCAGATCATTGCGCTGTTCACATCCGTGGTGAGCCTCGTCGCGCTCCCTATTTGCGCGCGGGGCGATTCGGCGAACGGATCGGTGACCCAGTTTTCCGAACAGTCCGCCGAACAAATCCTCCAAAACACGGCGCAGAGCGAGCTCGATCACGTCGACACGCACGCCATTGACGCCTATTGGCACCAACTCGAATCCCAATACGGGGGATTTCTTCCGAAGACCAAAGGTCCGTCACTCATCCAGTCAGTGCTTGAGCACGGCGGTCCGTCCTTTCATGGGATGGTGTCCGGCTTGATGCACTACTTTTTTCAGGAAGTCGCCGACGATCTCGGCCTCTTCGGAGGCATTCTCATTCTTTCTGTGGCCGCGGCACTGCTCCGAATGATGCAGGCGTCCTTTGCCGAAGAGTCCGTGGGCGAAGTGGCCCAAATGGTCGTGTCATTCGTGCTTGCGGCCCTCGTCACGCGGTCGCTCCTGGAAACGTTCGGATCGGCGCGACAGGCCATCGAGTCCATGAATCACTTCATGCTGGCCACCATGCCGGTGTCCATCGCGCTGCTTGCGGGGTCGGGATCGTTCGCGTCGGCGGCGTTTTTTCAGCCCATGCTCATCTTTTGTGTGCATTTCGTCTCGAATGTCGTGTTCCTCGTCGTCTTTCCACTGGTGTTTTTAGCGGCCGTTTTGGAGCTTGCGTCGTCGATGGCCCCACGGTATCCGCTGACACGGCTGGCATCCCTAGCGCGGACAGCTGGACTCGCCGTCTTGAGCTTTGCCCTCGTGGTGTTTGTGGGCGTGACCGCGGTGCAGGGGACAGGGCGTGGAATTGCGGATGGCCTGGCGCTTCGGACGATGAAGTTTGGCGTCGGGACGTTTGTGCCCGTGGTGGGCAAGGCCATCTCCGACGCCGCTGAAACCGTGCTTGGCGCCTCGCTTCTCGTCAAAAACGCGGTCGGGATCGCCGGTCTTGTCGTGATCGCGCTCATCGCGGCGTTTCCGGCGCTGAAAATCCTCGCGGTCTCGGCGATGTATTCGGCGGGAGCGGCCGTGATGCAGCCGGTGGGCGAAACGCCCATCATCGCCTGCCTCGGGGCGCTTGGGAAGACCATACTGCTCGTGTTTGCCTCGGTAGCCACGGTGGCGCTCATGTTCTTCTTCGCCATCTGCATCCTGCTTGCAGCGGCCAACCTGGCGGTGATCACAGCGTGAGCGGGTTGGGAGAGTGGCTGAGGCAGGTGGTGGCGATTGCGTTCATGGGCGGAATCGCGGAGATGATGCTGCCGTCCGGCAGGCTTGTGCGCTATGTCCGGATGGTGGTGGGGGTGGCGCTCTTGGTGGCGTTGTTGAGCCCTATCCTGCCGGCGCTTCGAGGAGGATGGGCAGACAGTGCAGCCAACCGAGCCTCTGACATGCTGTTTGGAAACACCGGCACCACGGCCCCGGCACAGGCAGAAAGCCGGGCTGCCCAAGATTACGCGCAAGCTCTTCATCAGGCGGAGGATCAGGACGCCGCCACGTATCTCGCGGAATGGGCCGAGGCGTCTCTGCCAGAACCCGTCCGTTCGGAGGTGGTCAAGGTGACCGTCGAACACCCCACGAGCACCGATCAGATGGAAGTTACTGTGTGGATCCGGCCAACGGGCCTGGCGGATGCGACGGAGATCCGGCAGATCATCGCGTCTCAACTCGACATCGGGCTGAACCAGGTCGCGGTGGTGGACGAGGGAGACGCGCCTCGATGAATTGGAACCTTCTCCTGAAGCAGCGCGCGCTTGTCGCCTTGGGAGCGCTCGGCGTGGTGTTGTTGGCGTTCAGTTGGTTATGGCCCGCGGCGCGATCGCAGCCCGTCAGTTCAGGGGCGCCGGCCAACACCAGCGGCATGGGCTCGACCTGGCCGTGGAACGCCACAGGCGGCGACGAGGGGCCGCAGGGGCTGGTGTCCGTCGCATCCTACTACGAAAACGAGTTGCAGTCGATGTTGGAAAAACTCCCGGGGGTGAACGCCGTGTCGGTGCTCGTGACCCTCGCGCAAAGCGGACAACTGGCCAGCGGGGGCTCGAGCGGCGTCGGCGTCCTGGGCGTGTTGGTCACGGTGGATGCAGAAAACTTTGTCCAAGCGAAAACAGAAATCGTGGACGCGATTACGAATGTGTTGGACGTGCCCGCATATAAGATTACTGTCGAACCTCAAAAGGGTGACTAGACGGAGATTAGGAGGATGCATGCGATGGTGAAACGGCAGACGGTGTGGTTGTCCACGATGATGGTGCTGAGCCTCATGCTGATTGGCTACTACACGATGAACAATCAGACCAGCACCACATCCACGAACCCGTCGAACGCGACGACGCCCACGGTGACGACCAGTCCCACCAATGCGACGCAGGTCTCAAATCAAACGCAGACGACCACCGGGTCGAGCGTGTCCAGTGCGGACAATTGGTACAACGCGCTCCAGGCTTCCGTGAACAACGAGATCAGCCAGAGAATCTCGAACGACCAGGCAATCATTGCAAACAACAACGCCTCTCAGGCGCAGATCGCCGAGGCACAAAAGCAACTGGGCGAGGAAGAAGCGCTGTACAACAGCTTGCAGCAAGCGACGCAGGCCGTGATCGCGGAGGGATACAAAAACGCTGTCATCGCGCCGGACAAGAACCAGACCACGTTCACGGTGTATGTCGAGACGAATCATCTCTCGAAGGCCGACGCCGTGAAGATCATGAACATCGTGAGTCAGCAGCTGGATACGTCGATCTTCAACATTTCCGTCAAACCGCACGCTTAAACCCAAGCGGTGGTGGGGGCTGCCCCAGGCGCGCAGACGCTGCAGGGGCTGCCCCAAAATTCTTTCCATTGCCACGCCACGAGGGGGCTGGCCCGGATGCCATCGGTATGCGATGGCGCGGGGGCAGCCTCTTCTACGTTCTTCCATTCCCTAGAACGGTAGGCGTCCCTGTGGTATACTCGTGAAGACCTTGTCAGATGGATTTGGAGATCCGGATCGGGGAGAGACGATGGGTTGCTGACGATGGAAGAAATTCGTGAGCTGATTCGCTTGCTGGACGACAGCACGCTGACCGAGTTGGAACTCGAGTTCGAGGACGGGAAGGTGAGATTGGCGAAGCGGGCCGAGATGGTCTCGTACACGGTGCCGCAGGTGACGATGCCTGCCGCTCAGGCCGCACCCGCGCCATCCGCTGCGCAGCCATCGGGGAGCGCGGCTCCCGCGGCGGAGGACCCGGCGCTGCACGTCATCACGTCGCCGATGGTGGGCACATTCTATCGGGCGCCGGCGCCGGATGCGCCTCCCTTCGTGGACGTCGGCTCGCAAGTCGGGCCGAAGACGGTCGTGTGCATCATTGAAGCGATGAAGCTGATGAACGAGATCGAGGCCGAGGTCTCGGGCGAGATCGTCGAGATCTTGGCGGAAAACGGACAGTTGGTGGAGTATGGTCAGCCTCTATTCAAGGTGCGCCGCACCTGACGGGGTGTCCGTTCGAAAACTGACTGGGTGAAGGAGAGCCGTGGATGTTTAAGCGCGTGTTGGTCGCGAATCGCGGCGAGATCGCGGTCCGCGTGATCCGCGCATGCCGCGAACTGGGGATTGAGACGGTGGCCGTCTATTCGACGGCGGATCGCGATGCGCTGCATGTGCGAATGGCGGACGAGGCGTATTGCATTGGGCCAGCGCCCGCCAAGATGAGCTATCTCAACATCCCCAGCGTGATGTCGGTGGCGACGCTGTGTGGGGTCGACGCGGTGCATCCGGGATACGGATTCCTTTCCGAGAACAGCGACTTTGCGGAAGCGTGCGAGGCATGCGGAATCACGTTCATCGGGCCGAGCCCGCGGGCCATTGAGCTCATGGGCGATAAGTCGACAGCGAAGATGACCATGCGCAGGGCTGGTGTGCCGACGGTTCCGGGGAGCGAAGGTCTCGTCGAGTCCTTGGACGAGGCCCTCGCCATCGCGAACGCCATCGGTTACCCCCTGATCATCAAGGCCACCGCGGGAGGCGGCGGCCGCGGTATTCGAGTGGTGCGGGACGAGGCGGAACTCCGGAAGGCGTACGACCAAGCCCGCAGGGAAGCCGAGGCGTCGTTCGGCAATCCGGGCATCTACATCGAAAAGTACATTGAGCGGATGCGCCACGTGGAGATTCAGATCCTCGCGGACCGACACGGCAATGTGATTCACCTAGGAGAACGCGACTGTTCTGTACAGCGCCGCCTTCAGAAGCTTGTCGAAGAGTCGCCATGTCCCGTCATGACGGAAGAGAAGCGGCAGGAGATGGGAGCCGCGGCGGTGCGGGCGGCTCAGGCGGTGGACTACGTGGGCGCCGGCACCGTGGAGTTTATCTACACGCCGGATGGCGATTTCTACTTCATGGAGATGAACACGCGTATTCAGGTCGAACACCCTGTGACCGAATGGGTGACCGGTGTCGATCTCGTCCGCGAGATGATCCTGGCGGCAGCAGGGGAACCTCTCTCGGTCAAGCAGGAGGACATCGTGTTGCGAGGCCACGCCATCGAGTGCCGCATCAACGCGGAGGACCCGTACCGCCAGTTCGCGCCTTCGCCGGGGACCATCCGCTCGTATTTGGCGCCGTCCGGCCCAGGTGTGCGCGTGGATTCCGCCTGCTATCCGGGCTACACCATCCCGCCGTACTACGACTCCATGGTGGCTAAGCTCATTGTGTGGGCGCCGACGCGCGATCAGGCCATCGCCCGGATGTTGTCTGCGCTCAGCGAGTATGAGATCGAAGGGATCCAGACGACCATTCCCTTTCATATGGCGCTCCTCCAGAACGAGCGTTTTCGAAAGGGTGACGTATCGACTCGATTTTTGGAGGAAAATCCAATACTCTAGACGAAGAACGTTAGCATTCCGTTCCATTCTCACGCGGAGCCCGACAAGGGCTGGGGAGGAAGATGGAGATGGCCGACATGGAGTACGAGTTGACTGAGCGCGGTTCGGTGCACATTTCGGATGAAGTCGTGCAGATCATCGCAGGTGTGGCGACGAACGAGGTAGACGGCGTGATCGGCACCAGCGGCTCGCTGGCCGGAGGCATCACCGAGTCCATCACAGGAAGAAAAAATATGGCGAGAGGCGTCAAGGTTCAGTATGACGAGGCGGCGCGCTCGTGCACCATCGACGTCTGGGTGCAACTCCGGTTCGGCGTGAGCATTCCGGAGGTCGGGTACCAGATCCAGGAGCACGTGAAATCGTCCGTCGAGTCGATGACGGGCCTGCGCGTCAACGCCGTGCATGTCCACGTGGTGGGCGTGGCCTTCCAGACGGAAGTGGAGCGCGCACAAGATGCGGATCAGATTGGAGCGGCGCTCCCTGGGGAGGAGCGCTCGACAGGAGGGATTGGATGAATTTCGGCGATCGATTCCTCTTGTTCCTGTTGTCGCTCGTGGGGCTCGTGCTGGGCGTGCTTCTCGCGTTGCTCGGCGCGGGCGTCATCTCGGTCACGTGGGCTGCGAGTGAAGTCACGGTTGAGCCGTGGAACGTCGTGTGCCTCGTGGTGGGCGTGGTTAGCGCGCTGTTGTCCATTCGCTTCCTCTTCTACCGCTCCCGCCGCCGCGGCGCGGGCGGTCCTACCGAGTCCGTCCTGCTGGCGGGCGATCACGGGCAAATTCGCATCTCGTATGAGACCTTGCGTCAGCTGGCGAACCGCCGGGGTTCCCAGTTGAAAGGCGCCGAGTCGTTCGACTCCCGCGTGCGACAGGGACACGACGGCATTCTCATCGCCTGCCGGATGCAGGTGTTGCCCGACATCGACATTGCCGCGCTCAGCCGTGAAGCCCAAGCGGCGGTGAAGGAGTACGTCGAGCGGACGGCCGGCGTCAAAGTGGAACGCGTCATCGTTCACGTCACGGAAATTGCCCCGAACGGGCACGTCGGCAAGGCGTGGAGTGGCGCATGAACGGCCTCGAGAGAGCGTGGTTTTGGTTTCGGAGCCGTCCGCGAAGATATCATGGAGTTGCCGCCGGGATCTTGTTTTGGATCCTGTGGATGATCTTCGGGTTCTGGCGTGTCCTGCTCCTCTTTGTGCTCGCCGCCGTTGGATACGCTGGAGGGCGCGTCTGGGAGGAAAATCAATCCTGGCGCCGCATCCTGGAACGCCTGTTGACAGATCGATAGACGGAGTGAAGCCGATTGACCCGACATGAAGCAAGGGAGTGCGCGCTGCAGGCGCTGTGCGTGCTCGATGTCCAGGGCGATCTCGGCTCTGCGGAAGCGATAGCCTCCGTATTGGCCGAACGCGGCCTGGCTCCCGGGGAAGACGTCTCGTACATCGAGGAACTCGTCGATGGCACGCGTCGGCATCTGAACGAGATTGACGAGTTGCTCGCCCGGCACATGGAGCGCTGGTCGCCCGAGCGCCTCGGGCGCGTCGAGCGGAACGTTTTGCGCCTCGCCACGTACGAATTGCTGTTCGAACCGGAACTGCCCATTGCCAGCGCCATCGATGAGGCCGTGGAGATTGCCAAAACGTTCGCGACGGAGCAATCCGGTCGGTTCGTGAACGGCGTGCTCGCCAAGCTTTTGCCCGCCGTGGCGGACCGGCGACGTGCGGATATCTGCGATGCGGGGCAGGAGAAGCGGACAGCAAGCGCGGCCGAACCGGCGCGGGAGGGCGTCGAAGATGGCGCGTGAAACACCTCTCGTGCTAGGCGTGGATACGAGCAACTATACGACTTCTGTGTGCGCAGTGGACGCCGTCCATGGGCGGATGGTAGCCGAGGCTCGGAGACCGCTGCGCGTGCCGCCCGGAGAACGCGGCCTGCGCCAGAGCGAGGCCGCGTTTCAGCATGTGCAGAACTTCCCCACGGTGATGGCCGAACTGTTGGATCAGCTGATGGCAGAGGGCATCCGGCCCGCGTGGCGCCGCGTCGCTGTCTCCGTGCGGCCAAGGCCGTGGGCGTCCTCGTACATGCCGGTGTTTCAAAGTGGGCTCGCGGTGGCCGCGTCGCTGGCCCAAAGCCTCGGCATTCCGCTCACGCGGACTTCGCATCAGGAAGGCCATCTCGCCGCCGCGGAGTACTTCGCGCCCATGCCTGGCGCCCCATTTGTCGCCGTCCATATGTCGGGCGGCACGTGTGACGTCGTCCTCGCGCGCCGCACACCGTCCGGGTACGCCATCACCCGCCTCGGAGAGGCGCTGGACCTACATCCCGGGCAGTTGGTCGATCGCGTCGGTGTCGCGCTGGGGCTCCCTTTTCCCGCCGGGCCACACCTCGAACAGCTCGCGCGGCGGTGCGGTACCTCCCCGGGTGAATTGGTGCTGAAATCGCCGGTTCGCGGCGCGAGCATGAGCTTTTCGGGGCCGCTCACGGCGGCGCTGCGCGCTGTGCAGGCCGGTGCGCCGGCCCACGAGGTGGCGCGTGCTGTCGAGATGTGCATCGCGCGCTCGGTCGCGAAAGCTGTTGAATATGCCATTCGACATACGGGAACCACCCGCCACGTCCTCATCGCGGGCGGCGTAGCGTCGAATCAGTTTATCCAGTCCGCCCTTCGTTCGCGCCTGGAGCGGCGCGTGCCCGGGATCCGCGTGGCCTTTGCTCCATCGGAGTTCGCGAGGGACAACGCGCTCGGCGTGGCGACTATCGGATACTGGCGCGAGCGCGCGCCCTGATTCCTTCTGCAAAAATCTCGAATAGAAAATTGTCGACAAAGCACATGGGCATTGATAGTCTTTTCGGACCTATCTTGCTATAATGGGGCCCGTAGTGTCGTGAACAAAGGAGGTTCTGCGTTGTCGGAGAACGTACAGGTTCAAGAGAATGTCACAGATATGTTGATCATCGGGGGTGGCCCGACCGGCCTTTTCGCGGCGTTTTACGCGGGATTGCGCAATTGTTCTTGTAAAATTATTGATAGTTTACCGCAATTGGGCGGACAACTTGCCATGCTGTACCCCGAAAAGTACATTTACGACGTCGCTGGATTTCCGAAAATTCGCGCGCGCGATCTCGTCGATCAGCTGATCGAGCAGGCGATGACGTTCAAGCCGGGTGTCCATTTGAACGAGTCCGTCGAGCGGCTCGTCAAGCGCGAAGATGGGCTGTTTGAACTGCATACCAATCAGTCGGTGCACGTGGGCAAGGCGGTGATCATCTGCGCGGGCATCGGCGCCTTCACGCCGAGGCCGCTTCCGGCGGAGTCCGCCAAGCACTTCGAAGGCCGTGGGGTGGCTTATTACATTGACAAGATCGACCACTATCGCGGCAAGCGGGTGCTCGTCATCGGCGGCGGTGACACGGCTGTGGACTATGCGCTGATGCTCGAGGAGGTCGCTGAGTCGGTCACGCTCATCCATCGCCGAGACGGCTTCAGAGCGCATGAGGACAGCGTCCGGAAACTGTTCGAGTCCCGCGTGCACGTGAAGACGTTCTATGAGTTGGTGGATGTGCAAGGGGGAAATTGGGTCGAAAAGGCCGTGATCGTCAACAACCAGACCAAGCAACAGGAAGAGCTCGAAGTCGACGCCATCGTGAGCGGGCTCGGGTTTCACGCTTCGCTTGGCCCCATCAAGGAGTGGGGACTTGAGATTGAGAAGAACGACATTGTCGTCAATTCCAAGATGGAAACTAACATTCCGGGTGTGTATGCGGCGGGAGATGTCGTCACCTATCCGGGCAAGCTGAAGCTTATCGCGACGGGCTTCGGCGAAGCGCCGACAGCGGTCAACAACGCAAAGACCTACATCGACCCGAAAGCGAAGCTGTTCCCGGGTCACAGCACGAGCATGACGAACCTGGGTCATTGAGGATGGCGGACAGGCTGTTCGGCTCCGCGGAGCGGACAGCCTGTCGCTTTCTGTCTTGTGGATGGAGGCATGGGGTAGGATGGCGCAGCGGTTGGACGGGAAACGAGCGGCTGAGCGAGTACAGGAAGAGCTCCGGCGGCGCGTTGAAGAGTTCGCGTCGCGCGGCGTCTTGCCGAAGCTCGTCATGCTGGTCTCCGAGGCGGACGAGGTATCGCTCGGGCACGTGCGGCGAAAGGCTCGCTTCGCACGTGAAGCGGGGCTTATCGCCGAAATCCGCACGTTCCAAACGGCCGAGGGACCCGAGGCCCTGCGTTCGGCGATTGAGCGCTTGAACGAGGACGACGAGGTGGACGCCATCTTGGTCCAACTTCCGCTTCCGGCAGGGTGGGACGAGAGGGAGATCCTGAGGCATGTACACCCAGAGAAGGACGTGGACGGGCTTCATCCCGAGAACCTGGGTCGGATGGCATATGGCCACCCTCGCGTTTGGCCTTGCACGGCGCGGGGCGTCGGGGAACTTCTGCTTCAGCACAAGATTGGCGTGCGCGGCAAGGTAGCGTGCGTGATTGGCCGCAGTCCGCTGGTGGGATGGCCCATTGCCCAGTGGTTCATGGCGCACGGCGCGACCGTGGTACAATGTCATCGGCAGACGCGGTCCGTGGCGCTGTGGACGCGGCAGGCGGACATCGTCGTGAGCGCGGCAGGCGCACCGGGGCTCGTTCGGGCAGAGGAGGTCCAACCGGGCGCGGTCGTGATCGACGTGGGGCTCACGTACACCGCGGACGGCCTACGAGGGGATGTCGATCCCGGTGTTTGGGAGCGCGCCTCGTGGTTCACACCGGTTCCGGGCGGCGTGGGTCCCATGACGGTTGCGATGGTGGCTCAGAACGCTGTCGATCTATGCGCCATGCGGCGAGGAGGAGAACGAGGATGAACGCGCTGACGCGACCGGCGGCCGAGGCGGAAGCGGTGCTCACTGTCACCGAACTCAATCGGCGCATCAAGGAGCGTTTGGAGTCGGATCCGAGACTCATCCAGTGTCGCGTGGTCGGGGAGATCTCGAATTTCAAACACCACCCAAGTGGCCACATGTATTTTACGCTCAAGGACGAGACGAGCCGGATCCGAGCGGTCATGTTCAGCAGCCGGAACCGCCGTCTCCAATTCCAGCCTGAAGATGGGATGCGGGTGATCGCATTCGGCTCCGTGGGCGTCTTCGAGCGGGATGGCCAGTATCAGCTCTATGTAGAGGATCTTGAGCCCGATGGATTGGGCGCCCTGTACGTCCGCTACGAACAGCTTCGACAGCGGCTCGCCCAAGAGGGGTTGTTTGCTCCGGAGCGGAAGCGGCCTCTCCCTCGGTTTCCACTGCGCGTGGGGGTCGTTACCAGTCCCACGGGCGCGGTGATTCGAGATATTTGCACGACCATCGAACGACGGTATCCGCTCGCTCGGGTCATCCTCGCGCCGGCGCAGGTGCAGGGCCCTGATGCGGCGCCCACGATTGTACGCGCGCTCGAGGTTTTGTACGCGCTCGAGCCGAGGGTGGACGTGATCATTGTAGGGCGTGGCGGCGGCTCATTGGAGGAGCTTTGGCCGTTCAACGAGGAGATGGTGGTGCGGGCTGTGGCGCGATCGCCCGTGCCCGTGGTCTCAGCTGTCGGGCACGAGACCGACGTGACCTTGTGCGATTTCGCGGCGGACGTCCGAGCCGCGACGCCCACGGCGGCTGCAGAGCTCGTGTGTCCGCACCAAGCCGAGCTCCGGGCGTACTTGGAGCAGGCGTCGGCCAGGGCGCGGAAGGCAGCGTTGGTCAAGGTCAGTTGGGGCCGAGAGCGTCTGTTGGATCTGGCGGGGAGGCCCGCGCTTCGGGACCCGACGCGGATCATTGCGGTGAGACGCCAGCTCGTCGACTACATGGAAACGCGCGTGCGTGAGGCCCAGCGCCGACCCATTGGGTTGCGCCGTCGAGCGCTGGCCGATCTGGAGCGAAGGCTTCAGCGCGTGCCGCTGGGCGGGGCGATTCAGGGCCGCAGGCGAGACCTCATGCGCCTCGAGCACCAGGTGCGTTCGCTTACCGAACGCCAGCTGCTCGTGCAGAGCCGGAAACTCGAGGGCGTCATTGGCAGGCTCGAGGCACTGAATCCGTTGGCCGTGTTACGGCGCGGATACGGCGTGATTCTTGACGAGGATGGGCGATCTGTGCTCACCTCGGCCCAATCGCTCACCCCAGGCAAGCGCATTGGAATTCGAATGCACGACGGCACCGTGGAAGCGGAGGTGAAGGGCCGTGGAGGAGACGCGGGCGGCCGAGTGGAACAGCTCCGATTGGACCTTTGAACAAGCCATGCGGAGGCTGGAGGAAATCGTGCGCCAGCTCGAGGCGGGGGATCTGCCTCTCGACGCATCGATCCGGGCGTACGAGGAGTCGATGCGGCTCGTGAAGTTTTGCCGGGAGCAGCTCGACAAGGCGGAATTTCAGCTCGAAAAGCTCGGTCAGGACTTGGCGGACGAATCGGCATCGCCGTGACCGGCGCTGGCGAATCCGGAGGTGAACGCGTTGCAGACGTATCTCGAGGCGTGCAAGGAAGCGGTCAACGCTTTTCTCGCGCGCCTGTTTCAACCGACGGGCCTTCACGCTCGTCTGAAAGAAGCGATGAACTACAGCCTGATGGCCGACGGCAAGCGGCTGAGACCGGCGCTCGTCATGGCGACGGCCGAGACGTTTGGCGTGCCACGGGATCGGGTCGTCCCCGCGGCTGCCGCGGTTGAGCTCATTCACTGTTATTCCCTGATTCATGATGATCTTCCGTGTATGGACGACGATGATCTTCGGCGGGGGCAGCCGACGAATCACGTGGTGTTTGGCGAAGCCATGGCCCTTTTGGCTGGGGACGCGCTGTTGACCGAGGCGTTTCATTTGTTGGCCCGTCCCTTGGAGGGCGTTCCTGCCGAGCGACAGTTGGCGATGATCCGCACGCTGGCGTCGCGGGCTGGCGTCGACGGCATGGTCGGCGGACAGGCCGTCGACATTGAACGGACGGGTGGCCAAGGGACACTTCAGGATGTTGAATTCATTCATCTCCACAAGACGGCTCGACTGATTCAGGCGTGTGTCGAGATCGGCGGGTATTTCGTGGATCTCGACGAACAGGTGCGCCAGTCGCTTTCGTGTTACGGCGAGTGCCTTGGCCTAGCCTTCCAGATGATCGACGACGTGCTGGACGTGACGGCGTCGACTGCGCAACTCGGCAAAACGGCTGGAAAGGACGCCGAGGAGGGCAAGCTGACCTATCCGCGCTTCGTCGGCGTGGAGAAGACGCGCCAGATGGCGCGGGACGTCATTCGCCGCGGCGAGCAAGCGTTGGCGGAGGTCGGGGTGCGGTCGGAACCGCTACGAGCGCTTCAGGCGCTCATCGTCGAACGGGATCGTTGACGGCCGCTCGCACTGGGATGGACGGGGCGCCAGCGTCTCCCTCTGCGGAGGCCGCGGGCTCTGTGGTATAATGACGACGGATGGACTCCGACGAAACGTCCCTGCGGGTGGCGCAGTATTCTAGTCAACCGTCCGCGCCTGAAGACGGGGCTAAAAATCCGTCAAAGGGCACATCGATGAAGTTCCTGGTGTGGGCTTGGGGCGCCCAGCCCTGGGCTCATGCTGGGAGTTAAGAAGGTTGGGCAGCCCGCAATGGCATGCGGGACGCGACCCAGCCTTCGCGGAGGCCCAAGTTCGTAGCCAGAACGTTGGTTTTTGCTATGGCTTGGGGGATGAACCTGCATGCGGAGGCAATCTGTGTGCAGCGTAGCCTGCCTTGAGTGGTACTGAAGGATCCCAGGAATTCAGGTGGTCGGCCGCGGCCACGGCGCGACCACCGGTGCTGGGTGAAATCCGTACTGCAAAAGAGGCTAGGGCGCGGGAGCGGTTGTCGCGGAAAACGCCTAGACTGTTCGCCACGAGGCGAGGCTCCCTGAGGATTATAGTGTGGACTAAGTGGTAATCCAGTCTGGCTGTCGGCGACGCGGCCAAGGCGCTCTGAAAGGGAAACCGCCGGGACGGCGACGTCTCGGTGAGCGCCTGGGAAAACCTACTGGACCTAAGCCACAGCGTTTACTCAGGGAGTTGCCACCCGGGCATCGATACATACAGGAGTGGCGCCGCCGCAGTCCTGCGGCGCGCCGAGGGAGCGCGCGTGAGAAAGACGACTTCGAAAACTGCAAATTACGCCTTTGCGCTGACCATTGCCGCACTGACCTTGCCCATCAGTGCGGTTTTCGATACCTCGACGATTTTTCTCAATGCGGCGCGCTGGTACGTGGGTGCGTCCATTGTCGTCGTGATCGTCCTGGTGGGTGCGCTGTTCGATATGCTCGGCATGGCGGCCGCGGCGGCGCGGGAGACCCCGTTTCACGCCATGGCGGCGGAGCGGGTGTTTGGCGCTCGCCGTGCCATTGTCATCGTGCGCAACGCGGAGAAGGTGTCGAGCGTGTGCAGCGACGTCATCGGCGACATCGCCGGCGTCCTGAGTGGCGCCGGCGCGCTGGCGGTGAGCGTGCAGGTCATCCAGGCGATTCAGGCGCACGGATGGGCCCCGGAGGCGCTTCGCATTGGCATCACCGCGGTCATCACCTCGCTCACCGTGGGAGGCAAGGCCATCGGAAAGACCATCGCCATTCACTCCCCGACGCCCATCATCCTGTTCGCCGCCCGCGTGTGGGAATCGTTCGCCATGCTCTTCGGCCGGCGAGATCCGTCGCGTAGGCGGAGAACTCGGCGCCGGGATCGGGGGCGGGAGCGATGAACAAGACGAGGCTGGATCTCCTGTTGGTGGCGAGGGGGCTGTATGCGAGCCGCGAAGCTGCGAGGCGAGCCATCATGGCTGGGCTTGTGCGCGTGGACGGCGTGCGCGCCGACAAGCCGGGCTTCAAGGTCGCGGACAGCGCGCACGTCGAGGTGGAGCGGCCCAACCGAGAATACGCGTCGCGCGGTGGGTTGAAACTGGAGGGCGCGCTCGATACCTTCGGCATCGAGGTGAACGGTCGCATCGCCATCGACGTCGGTGCGTCGACGGGCGGGTTCACCGACTGCCTGTTGCAGCGGGGTGCCCGGTTGGTCTACGCGGTCGACGTGGGCTACGGTCAGCTCGCGTGGCGGCTGCGCCAGGACGAACGAGTGCGCGTGATGGAGCGCACCAACTTTCGCTACGTCGACGCGGCACAATTCGACCCTCGTCCGGATCTGGCCGTGATGGACGTGTCCTTCATTTCCATTCGCCTGTTGTTCCCCAAGTTGTCCGAGGTATGCCTCCCTGACGCCGACATCGTTTCGCTGATCAAGCCCCAGTTCGAGGCCGGGCGGGAACGGGTCGGCAAAGGCGGCATCGTGCGCGATCCGGAGGTTCATCGGGCCGTGCTCCTGGACATCCTGAAGAGTATCGAGTCTAGGGGTTGGTGTTGTCGAGGGCTCACGTATTCACCCATCACGGGCGGAGATGGCAACCTCGAGTTTCTCGGCTGGTTCCGCATGCACCCGGATCCGGACGAGACCAGGCGGTGGATGACGGAGAGCCATCGGGTTGTCGAGGCCGCATGGGCCCGCCTGAAGAGCGGCACCGACCCGAGCGGGGGCACGGCATGATTTCCTCACTTGCGCTGGTATGCGCCCTGGCGGCGATGGCGCTTTGGCTGAGATCGCTCGCGGCGCCGCTTTGGCGTCGGGACGAACAGACTCCCGTGGAAGGTCTCAAGACCATGGGGCGGCGATGGCTCGAGGCGAACGGCTACGAGCTTCTCAAGGGGAGCGAAGGTGTCACCCACGTGACCCGGATGGCATCCGGCCAATGGTCCGGATCTCTACGCCCAGACTTCATTGCGCGCAAAGAAGGGCGGGAGTATGCTGTTTTTGTTCGCACGGAGCCGGTCTCCGAACAGGAGTTGCATGAGCGGTATGCGTTGGTCGCCTTGCTGCATGGAGCGAGCGGCGTGATCGTCATCGATGTGATGCAGGAGTCCGTCCAGACCGCGGTGTACGAGTGGAATCGCCCGCGCCACGTCCGGCGCAAAGAAGCGGTTCATCGCGTTCTTTGGGCGCTTGGTGGCGCGCTCGTGGCGCTCATCGCGTGGAAGCACGGCTGAGGATGGGGGAGGACGTTGCGCCAAATAGGCCTGTTGTACAATGTGCACAAGGAGGCAGCGTGTTCGGTTCGGACCGACATTTGTCGGCAGTTGGAACGAACGGGGATTCGCGTGGTCGATGTGCCCATCGATCACGACACCGCGATTGTCGAGACGCACCCGGAGCTGAAATCGTGTGAGCTCGTCATCGTGCTCGGTGGAGACGGCACGTTGCTCGGCGTGGCCCGCCAGTTGTCGCCTTTTCATGTCCCGATGTTTGGTGTAAACATCGGCCACCTCGGGTTTTTGACGGAGTCGGAACCTTCGCAACTGGAGATCGCGCTCGAGCGGATCGTGGCGGGCGAATACAACCTCGAGACTCGCCTGATGCTCGAGGCGTTCGTATATCGGGATCTCCAGGAAATTGCGCGCTTCACGGCGCTCAACGACGTCGGGGTGGGCAAGGGCTCATTTGCGCGCATGGTGACGCTCGACGTCCACGTGGATGATGTTTACGTCGACACGTACACGGGCGACGGCATGATCGTCGCGACGCCCACCGGATCCACTGCGTACTCGCTGTCCTGCGGCGGTCCCATCGTAAGTCCGCATCTGCAGGTGATGGTTCTGACACCCGTATGTCCGCACACGCTGTTTTCGAGGCCGTGCGTGATCGACGCGTCCTCATGGGTGCGGCTCTCCGTGCACGCGCGGCACGGCGATGTGGAGCTTGCAGTCGACGGACAGGAGGGCATGCGGCTTCTTGCTGGAGACGAGGTACTGGTTCGGAAGGCTCCATTCCAAGCGACGCTCGTGAGATTGCCGGACCGCGAGTTTTTTGGCGTACTGCGAAGCAAGCTTCACGGAGATCCATCCTCGACCTGAGGGGGCGCGAGGACATGCTGCAGGAGTTGTACGTGCGCCACTTCGTGCTGATTGACGAATTGCGGCTTCAACTCGATCGCGGCCTGCACGTCCTAACGGGTGAGACAGGGGCGGGTAAGTCGCTCGTCCTGGACGCCACCCGCGCCATCTTAGGCGGGCGGGTTCCGAGCCCCATTCCGCCGGACGGCTCGCCGGCTGTGGTTGAAGCGGTATTCGACATCCAGGCGAACGAGTCGGCGGAGCGGCTCCTTTCGTCGTGGGGCATCGATCACAGCGGCGAGATCGTGGTCTCCCGGACATTTCATTCGAGCGGTCGGGCGCAAAACCGTGTCAACGGCCGATCCGTCACGGTGCAGATGCTCCGCGAGCTAGGGGATACGTTAGTTGAACTCCAAGATCAGCACGAATCCATCGCCCTCATGACGCCGTCGTATCAGCGCCGCCTGCTCGATCTCTATGGTCAGCATGAGGAGCTCGCAGCCTCTTGCGCCGAAGCCTATCGCGCGTGGCAGGACGCGTTGCGTCAGTGGCGCCAGGCTCAGGTGTCGGAGCGGGAGCGCGCGCAGCAGATGGATCTGTATGCGCTCCAGGTTCGTGAACTCGAGGAAGCCCGGCTTCGCCCCGGTGAAGAGGACGCATTGCGCGCCGAGCGGGACCGCCTGAAGCGCGCGCATCAGATCGCCGAGTCGTTGGTGCAGATGGCCGCGTTGCTCGACGACGGGAAGACCGGGGCCATTGCGAGGCTTCAAGAAGCGGAACGCATGGCCGAGGCGCTGGCCTCGTCGAGCGATCGGGCGGAGGAGATCGCGAAGTTGCTCGAGACGGCTCGCGTTCACGCGGAGGAAGCGTCGTTTACCCTTCACCGGTTCTTGTCTCGCGCGGCGCACGATCCCGCCCGCCTCGACGAAATTGAGGAGCGTCTGGCGCTCATCCGTAGGCTGTCGCGCAAATACGGCGCGACCACTGAGGAGATGCTCGCCCACTTGGAACGCGCGCGAGCCCAACTCGACGCTTGGTCGAAGCACGAAGAGCGCATCGCGGAACTTGAGGCTGAGGTGGAGCGCCGTGAAGCCGCGTACCGCGACATCGCGGAGCGCCTTCACAAGGCGAGGGTTCGCGCGGCGAGGTCGCTCGGAGCCGCGATTTCCAGTTCGCTCGCTCGGCTTTCCATGGCGCATGCGGAATGCGAGATCGAAGTGCGTCCGCGCGTTGACGCGCCGAGCGAACATGGCTGGGACGAGATTCGTTTTCTGTTTCGCGCAAATCCGGGACAACCTCTGATGACGTTACAGAAAGTTGCATCTGGTGGCGAGCTTTCGCGCATGCTACTCGCAGTCAAGGTCGTGATCGCCAACCTCGAACGCACGGACACGTTGATCTTCGACGAGATCGATCAGGGCGTGAGCGGAGAAGCGGCGCTGCGCGTGGCGGAGATGCTGCGCGAACTCGGGCGAGAGAAACAGGTGCTGTGTGTCACCCATTCTCCGCAGGTAGCCGCCGCGGGACACGTGCACTATCTTGTCGCCAAAGCATCGGACGCCGAGCGCGCCATCTCCCGTGTGACGCGATTGGACGACGGTGGTCGCATCGAGGAGATCGCCAGGCTTCTCGGTTCGGATTTGTCCGATGCGACCGCCCGGATGCACGCGCGCGCGCTTTTGGAAAGCTTCCGAAGCCAGTCCACGTGACGGCGGTTCGGGGAGCTTTTTGCGGTCATACGACCACCCGCCGGGGGCACCTTAGATGCACGCAAGACGAGGTGTTACTCACGGGAAGGGGGATGCACCATGGCGGGTTGGCTGCGCGCGCTCAAAGTCGCCGTCCTCGTGGCTGCCACAGCGCTTCTCTGGATTCCGCCGGTTCGCCAGCTGGTGGAACTGCCCACATCAGTCGAAATGTCCACGGACGACGAGATAGCCCTCCAGTCGTTTCATCCCTTCTCCATGCACGCGTGGGTCCGGCCGGTCGATCCACCGGGAGCCGTCACAGTGACCGCGGATGCGGGAGATTTCGACGTGACGGATCGCATCTTCGGCTTCATTCCATGGCGCACACGGGTTCATGTGGAGCCTGCCGAACGGGTCATCGTGGGAGGACAGGCGGTGGGCATCCGCTTGCTTTCCGAGGGGCCTATGGTGATTGGGTACCGGCGGGCGACGCAAGGGATTAGCCTCGCCGAGGCGCATCACATCGAGGTGGGCGATGTCATTCTTTCGGTCGACGGGGTGCCCGTGCACACGGCAAAGGACCTGCAGGCGGCACTTCGGGACAAGCGCGCGCCATTTCGGCTACTTGTAGCGAGGGGCGACAAGCTGCGTGAAATCGAGATCCGGGACGTGCACGGTGTGCCGGAACTCGGAGTCTATGTGCGCGACAAGGCCGTCGGCGTGGGGACCCTGACCTTTTACGATCCGGCCACCGGCCGGTTCGCAGCGTTGGGGCACCTTGTCACCGACGCGGACACGGGTCAGCCGATTCAAGGGCACGGCTCGGTGTATCCAGCCGCCATCTTGGGCATTCAGGCCGGCAAAGCCGGGCAGCCCGGCGAGAAAAAGGGCGTGTTCCGCGGGGTGAACCGGGAGGTCGGCGAGATCGACGAAAACACGCCGTACGGCGTGTTCGGGCGCATGGACGCCTCCTTCGCGACGCGCACGTCTCCACTGCCTGGGCCCATTCCTGTGGCACTGCCGGGACAGGTGCACCCAGGGCCGGCCGTTCTTTACACGGTGCTCCACGGCGAGAAGATCGAGGCGTTTCAGGTGGTCATCGAGCATACGGCTCGACAAATGAGTCCGTCGACCAAGAGCATGATCATCCGCGTCGTCGATCCAAGGCTTCTTCAGGCCGCCGGCGGCATTGTCCAGGGCATGAGCGGGAGCCCCATCGTACAGGACGGGAGGCTGGTGGGCGCCGTTACGCACGTGTTCGTGTCCGATCCCGTCCGCGGTTATGGCGTGTACGCGTACTGGATGCTTCATCCCCATCAGCACGAACTCACCTTTGCGCCGACTGCTGCCGAGCGAGCGCAAGCGGCGTGACCAACAAGGGCCACCGAGCGCGTGGCCCTTGTCGCTTTTTGTCGAAAAAGGTGACATAAAGGCGAAATTTTTTACATAGTTTTGACAGGAGTCTCGGGCTTCACGTCGAATTGGTATGTCCGGAGGATTGCAGAGGGGGTATGGCCGTGTCAACACGCATGAAGATCTTGTTAGCCGATGATCACCATGAATTCGCAGAGTTGTTGAGCGAATTCATTTCCGGACAGCCGGATATGGAGGTCTGCGGGATCGCGCACAACGGCACGGAGGTGCTCCATCTGGTGCGCGAAACGGGGCCGGATGTCTTAATTCTCGACATCATCATGCCCGTGTTGGACGGGCTTGGGGCGCTGGAGCGCCTTTCGGAAGTCACGGATCATCCGCCGAAGGTCATTATGCTCACCGCATTTGGTCAGGAGAGCGTCACCCGGCGCGCCGCGGAGCTCGGGGTGTCGTACTTTATCCTGAAGCCGTTCGACATGCCGGTGCTGGCCGAGCGCATTCGCCAGGTGATGTTCGAGGCGCCCGCGCCGGTGGCCGCGACATCTCAGGTCGTTGCGACGCCCATGTCCGCGCCGTCACCTCCCTCGCGTCGCTCCATTGACGCGCAGATCACACAAATCATCCACGAGATCGGCGTACCCGCGCACATCAAGGGGTACCACTACCTGCGCGAGGCGATAGGCCTCGTATATGAGGACGTCGAGATCCTCGGTTCCATCACGAAGGTGTTGTATCCCAAGATTGCGCAGCGATTCAAGACGACGCCTTCGCGCGTCGAGCGCGCGATTCGCCACTCCATCGAGGTCGCGTGGGGCCGCGGCAATATGGAGGCCATTCGCCGCGTGTTTGGGTACACGGTTTCGGCCGCCAAGACCAAACCCACGAATTCGGAATTCATTGCGATGATTGCGGATCGGCTTCGGATGGAACACCGCGTCGGTTAGACCAAGTCGGCTGGCCGCGAACGCCTGTTGCCTCTCTTTGCGCCTGCCACGGCCAATACACCGAGAAGGGCGCAGGCTCCGCTCCAGAGCCAGGCCATGTCGTCCTGATAATACCAAGCCAGCGATGCCGTCCAAAGCACATTGGCGAACTGCAGAACTGCGGCGCCCGACAATGTCCAGACGGCGATGCATCCTGCCAGGATCAAGGCCAAAGCCGCGGTCAATTCCGCTGCACCGGCAGCTTCGAGCTGGGGAATGTCCGCGGCGGCACCGGCCCGCGCGAGCGCCAAACAGGACCAGATGCCGTAACCGCCGAGTATCCAAGACGTGGATGCCATCCATCCTTTCCACTTGCGCATCGGCTCACCCCTTGGCTCAGCAGGTCTCTAGAACATCGTATGCGCGACGCGAGACCTGCATGTCCGCCGCGGTCGAGATTTTTGGCCGCTCATGCCCGTTGTGGTAATGTTACGGCAGAGGGAGGGTGACACGATGCCGGCACCGCACACGCTGGAGGGATGGTACGTGCTCCACGACTTCCGCGTCATCCGGCGCGAGGCGTGGAAGAAGACGGATCCGCACACGGCCGCCGCCGTGTTGCGCGACTTCGGCGCGTTTGTCCAGGGTGAGCTCGAGGCACAGCGCGCGCGTTTGGGCAGCTTTGGGCAGTTCGTCATTGCGGGCACAAAAGCGGATCTGCTGTTTTTGTACATGCGGCCCACCATCGGCGAGTTAAACGATGTCAAAGCGAGGTTTGAGGCGACGCGCTTGGCAGATTTCACGGACCGAGCGTATTCCTATGTGTCGGTGGTCGAGCTCGGCGGATACCTCGCCAAGCCGGGCGTCGACGTCGAGCAAGACGAAGCGCTCCAGTTGAGATTGAAACCTCCCGTGCCCGAAATGCGGTACGTGTGCTTTTACCCGATGAACAAGCGCCGCACGCATCCCGACAATTGGTACATGCTCGATGAAGGCGAACGCAGGAAGCATCTGATGGCACATGGGCAAATTGGCCGTCAGTTTGCCGGAAAGGTCAAACAGATCATCTCTGGTTCCGTTGGCCTGGATGACTGGGAATGGGGTGTGACACTCTACGCGGACGATCCCATCCATTTCAAGAAGCTGATCTACGAGATGCGGTTCGACGAGTCGAGCGCTCGTTTCGCTGAATTCGGACCGTTTTACATTGGTGAACAAGTCGACGTGGAAGGCCTGACCACGTGGATGATGACGCTCCACGGCTAAGAGAGGAGAGGACCGGAGATGGTGGATCTCGCCCGGGAAGTGGAGGCCATTCGCGGCGATCTCGTCGCGTGGCGCCGACATTTGCACGAACATCCGGAACTCAGTTTTCAAGAGCGGGAGACAGCGGCGTTCATCGAGCGAGAGCTGACGAAGATGGGGGCGTTCGAGATCAGCCGACCCACCGAGACAAGTGTCGTGGCTCGATTGGTCACCGGCCGCCCAGGCCGTGTCCTCGCGCTACGCGCGGACATCGACGCGCTTCCCATCGAGGAAGACACCGGGCTTCCCTTTGCATCGAAGAATCCGGGTGTGATGCACGCGTGCGGTCACGACGGACACACTGCCATGTTGCTCGGCGCATGCAAGGTGCTCGCCGCACACCGCGACCAACTGCGCGGCGAGATCCGGTTCATTTTTCAACACGCGGAGGAATTGACGCCGGGTGGCGCTCAGGAGTTAGTGGATGCCGGTGTGTTGAACGGCGTCGACGCCGTGATCGGTCAGCATCTTTGGCAAGGTATGGAGAGCTGCCGCATTGGCGTGCGCGCAGGTGAGCTCATGGCTGCGCCGGATACGTTTCACATCCGCATTATCGGGCAAGGTGGACACGCGGCGCAGCCTCATCTCACGGTGGACCCTATCGCCATCGGTGCCCAAATCGTCGTGAGTCTCCAGCAGCTCGCCAGCCGGCGAGTGGACCCGTTTGAGCCGTTTGTGCTGAGCGTGACCAAGTTCGTCGGCGGGACCGCGGACAACGTCATTCCGAACGAAGTGGAGCTCTGCGGTACGGTGCGGACGTTCCGCGAAGAACGCCGCACCTGGGCCGCACAGGCGATGGAGGCCTTGATCAAGGGCATCGCGGAAGCGCAGGGCGCGTCGTACGAGTTTCGTTACGAGCGGGGCTACCGACCGGTGGTAAACGATCCAGAACTCACGGCCTTTGTACGAGCCACCCTCGAGGAGGAGTTCGGCGATCTCGTCACGGACGCCGAGCCGACGATGGGCGGCGAAGATTTCTCGGCGTATCAAACGGTGGCACCCGGTACGTTTTTCTTCACGGGCATTCGCCGCTCCGACCGAGACGCGTATCCGCACCATCATCCACGCTTTGATATCGACGAAAACGCCCTCGTCGTCGGATGCCGCGCGCTTGTCGCACTCGCAACCAAGTATCTCGGGCAGGCGTGAAGCGTGGGGCTACGCTTTCGCCTCCGGATCCAATCGGAACAATTCGGAACCGTGCAGGCGCAGCCACGTTCGCTGCGCCTGCCAGTTTGGCATAAAGCGCTCTACGAGTTTCCAAAACTCCGGGCCATGGTTCATGTGGGCCAGGTGTGCAAGTTCGTGGATAACCACGTAGTCTACTACGGCTTCAGGCGCCTGGATGAGTCGCCAGTTCAAGTAGATGTGCCCCTTGCTCGTGCAACTCCCCCAACGGCTCCGCTGCGCCTTGACCCCAATGCGCGAAGGTCGAAGCGCCATGTTCTCCGCCCACATTATCGCTCGCCTCGGCAGATGCTTCAGGGCCAGTGCGCGGAGCATCGCATACACTTGCGCGTGTACGTCGTCCGCGTACTCAGGCACCCACACGATGTAGTTGTCGTGATCGATGTCGCAGCCCGTCTTTGCCCACGTGCGGATCACGTAGGGCTGCCCGAGGATTCGGATCTCGTCGCCCACCTTGAGCTGTGGCATCGCGGTGAAGGTCTTGGCCTGGGTCTCTCGCAGCCAAGATACGTTCTGCCGGATGACCTTCTCCACAAGATTCCATGGAGCCCAACGTGGAGCGCTGACGGAAAATCCGCGTTCATCGGCGCGGAGCACAATCCGCTTCTGCCTCGGCCGTCCCGCTCGAACGCGGATGAGGAAAGCTTCCTGGTCGACTTGGAGTTCATATGCGACGATTTGACCCCTATGGTTGCGAACGATTTTCAGATCCATGGCTCCACTTTATCGCAATAAGCTCGGACGGGCGAGCGCATACCCGAGGCGCAGTGGGCCTAAACTATCCTCATCAGCCTGCAGTCCTCGGAGGGAGTCTCGCATGCCATCTCGTCGCGCGTTGTCCGCGGCCTCACTTCTCGCAGTCCTTTCGCTGACAGGCGCCGTCGCCGGGTGTGGGCGCGAATTTGAGGTGCATCCTTCGGCGCTCGTGGGTCAGTCGCTTCCGCCTTCTATCGCCGACGCGCCTACGACCGTCGAGCTGGCGCATTATCAAATGCGAAACCCACACTTCGAAGTCTTGAGCCACGGGTCCACCCTGCACATCTGGTCGGACGATCACGGCTGGAACGGCCACCGGGTGGATCTGTACTACGCTCCCGCCGCCATCGTCACGGCGTATCACGGCGACTACACGCTCAAGTCGAACGCGCATCTCCAGCGCATCGCGTCCGTGCCCATCCGGAAAAACCAGACGTGGTTTGCGGCGTGGAACGTCGGGTCGTATAGGCTTCCCGATGGATTCTACCTGCTCGCGAAAACCGATGTTGGCCAAGCCACGATCGAAAAGGTCGTGTGGCAACAGGGTCACTACGTCGAAGGTGGCGTGGATTCCCCTGTTCAGTGACGCGGTCATCGGAAATGACTCCAGGCCTTCCATAGCCATTCGAAGAGCACGCCGCCCGCCACCGAGATGAGGAGTGAGATGACAAACCGGGCCAGCGTAAACGGTATACCAAAGAAGGGGAACTCGGCGGGGAGGCGCGCGAGGGAGGTCAGTTGCCACGATGTGGTAAACGCTACGACTGCGCCTGGCGAGGCGTCGGCAGCGAGCAGGCTCACGGCAAGAGGATACACCGCAAAGCGGGATCCGGTTCCGAGCATCCCCAGCGCGGCACCGAAGACAATCCCCACGATTCCCGCTTCACGCCCCAGCCATCGCGCCACCAGTTCGGGTTCGAGCCACTGGCTGACGAGCCCGGCGAGAAACATGGAGACGATGATCCACGGCAGCGACTGCGCAAGCATCCCGAGGGACGATCGCGCCGCTTCTAGGGCGTCGGCCGGTTCCTGCATATACGCCAGTGCGTAACCGAATCCAGTCGCGACAGCGACCCAGACCAATGTCCGATCCACGTCATCATCCCCGTTTCAAGGTGATGCGTTCAGGTGGAGTGCGTGCACGGTGGACGCCCAGGAGGTGGCGTCGGACCACGCCAGCGACCACACGGCAACGCCCGCCAGACCGTCGTCGCTTACGAGTTGAAGCCAGTCGTCGTACGTCTGAGACGTGGGATACCAGACTTCTGCGTAACCCGTCTTCGTGGGATATTGGGTAAACATCAGACCGAGGGAATCGTTCCACGTCCCAAGCGGCAGCCGGTATTCATTCAGAATGGATTGCACCGCTCCGGCGCTCACCGCATCGCTCTGAACGCTCCCGTCCGTGTTCACGTACCAGAACCGCGTGTAAAGTGGAATGCCAAGCACCAGCTTGTTGGCAGGCACCCCGGTGTCCAAGAGATCGTTGACACTGCGCTCGACCCACGGGAGGTCGGCCACAGGCCCTGGATCCGGGTCGGTGGCCCAGTGCTCGTCATACGCCATGAGCACCACCTGATCCACTTCGTCCGCGAGCGCGGCGTGAAAGAAGGCTTCGGAGTCGTCGAGTTGTACAATGTCCGGCGTGAGATCGAGCGACAGATCGATGCCAAGCGAGTGCAGTCGCGCGTGGAGCTTGCCTACAAAGTCTGTGAAGCGATTGCGGTCAGCTGCGGCCACGTTCTCAAAGTCGAGGTTGACGCCATTCAGGTGATAGGCGCTCGCCTGGTAGGCGATTTCGTCAATCAGGTTGGTCACCGCGCGAGGATTGGCCAAAACTTCGTGCGTGAGGGTTGCTGAAAACTGATTGTCCACAAGCGCCCATACTTGAATGTGGCGCTCTTGCGCGTACTGCACAACCGTCGGCAGCGCGCTTCCGGACAGGTTTCCCGATGCGTCGGCGAGATGAAACCAGGTTGGGCTGACGACGTTGACGCCGGGATTGTCCTGGATCCACCGGACGCAGGTCGTCGGATTCGTCGAAGGGAGCCAGCCGATGACGAGCGTGTGGCGGCTTTGGGCCATGGCCGCAATGGAGTTGAGCAGGGACGTCTGCAGTCCCCCGCCTGGGTCGCTCGGTGCGACCTGGGGGAGCATGTGACGAAGGATAGCGACTGGATTGACGAACAGCGACTGCAGGCGCTCGGCCACGGCGCGAAACGGGGTGGCCTTGCTATGTTCGTTGGCCGGAGGCCCGTCGTTTCCGAAGAGGGCGTTCACTTCGATGGAAGCAAGTGCCTGGACCTCCGATTCCGCCAAACGGTCGGTGAAGGGTTGTCCAACCGCGGATGCCAGCGAGATCACAAAGCCAGCCGCAAGGAGGAAGAGCGCGGAAATAGCGGCAATCCGTTCGGCGATGAGGCGGGAAAGTTTGCTGCGGTTCACACGTAGCACGCTCCTCGTCCATTGAGCCTCTGGCTCATCTCTATGACGGGAGCGCAGCTATTATGTAAAGCTCATGCGCTACGGATTCGGCCGCCATTCGGCCGATCCGTCCGCGAAAAACTCCTTCTTCCAGATGGCCACCCGAGCTTTGAGTCGGTCGATGAGCGCCTGACAGGCCTCAAAGGCCGACTTGCGATGCGGGTGCGCCGCACCGCAGATGACCGCGACATCCTCTGGGTACAGCGTGCCGATTCGATGCCACACGAGCGCCTTGACGCCCGCAAACTCCCGTTCGATTTCGCTCACTAACTGCTCCAACTGGACCTGGACCATCGCTTCGTACGCCTCGTACTCGATGCGCTCCGTTTGCCGAGGGCCTGTCCACCCGCGTACGGTCCCGAGGAACAGCACGCAACCTCCGTGCCGGGCATCGGACAACAGCGCCTCCGCTTTCTTCACATCGAGGGGTTCTCGCGTGAGGCGCGCGTACGCATGCTCGCTTTCTCCACCGCCGACAGGCGGGATGAGCGCAATCTCGTCGGTCGGGCGGACGTGACGCGACGGATCGGCCAATTCCAAATTGACAGCGACCATCACGTGGTCGAGCGCATCGTGAAGCGCTGGATAGGCTTGCCTCAAGGCGCGCAGAACATCGGAGACTGTCGCATCGTCTGGTACGTCCAGCTCAAGTTTGTCTTGTCCGGCCAACTCCTTTACATTGGCGAATAGGCGAATGTCGACGCGCATGTAGGATTCACCCCAGTCAGTTCGAATCGAATAAGGAGCGATGGACGTGAATGCTCAGGACGTGTTTCACCACTTTTCGTCAGACGGCCGGCCGCATATGGTGGACGTCAGTGAAAAACCCATCACGACCCGCGTGGCCGTGGCTGAAGCGCACATCCGCATGTCACGGGCGACGCGCGATGCTATTGTACATCACGCGGTTGCCAAAGGCGACGTGATGAAGGTAGCCGAGATCGCCGGCATCATGGCGGCAAAGCGCACGAGTGATCTCATTCCGCTCTGCCATCCGGTGCCGCTGCATCATGTATCCGTCCGCATTGAGGAACATGCGCTTCAAGCGGAGGAGGCGGTATTTCGGGTGCGCGCAGAGGTTCGCACTGCTCACCAGACCGGCGTGGAGATGGAGGCGCTCACGGCCGCATCCGTCGCCGCGCTCACGGTGTACGACATGTGCAAGAAGGCGGATCGCGGCATGACCATCTCGGACGTGCGCCTGGTGTTCAAGGACGGCGGAGCGAGCGGTCGGTACGAGCGGAACGAGCACGGTGGTTCCGGCAGCGGTTGAGCGTTACAATAGATGTCGGCAATTGACCTTGTGAACAGGGATGATGATCGATGGGGAAGCCAGAGGCCAGCGTTCGCGTGATCGACACGGGCACCACGACGGCTCGCCCGGAATGGCTCAAGATTCGCGCGAAAACGGGTGACAATTATAAGCAGCTCAAAGCCATCATGCGCACGCAGTCGCTCCACACCGTGTGCGAAGAGGCGCATTGCCCGAACCTGTTCGAATGCTGGGAAATGCGCACGGCCACGTTCATGATCCTCGGCGACATCTGCACGCGCGCGTGCCGCTTCTGCGCGGTGCACACCGGCCGTCCCAATGAGCTCGACTTGCGCGAACCGGAGCGCGTAGCGGATGCGGTGGTCGCAATGGGGCTGGAACACGTGGTCATCACCAGCGTGGCCCGCGACGATCTCGCCGATGGGGGAGCTTCTGTCTTTGCGGAGACGATTCGGGCGGTGCGGCGGAAAGTCCCGACCTGCAGCGTGGAGGTTCTCATCCCCGACTTCGACGGCAACTGGGACGCTCTCGCGACCGTGCTCGACGCACATCCCGATGTGCTGAATCACAACATCGAGACCGTGCGCCGGTTGTCGGACTCGGTGCGCTCACGAGCGAAGTACGATCGGACGCTCGAGTTGCTCCGGCGTTCGAAGGAGATAGCGCCGGATATTCCCACGAAGTCAAGCATCATGGTGGGGCTTGGCGAGACGTTTGAGGAGATTTACGAGACGATGGACGATTTGCGTGCGGTCGACGTCGACATCCTGACCATCGGCCAGTATCTCCAGCCGACGGCCAAACACCTGCCGGTGGTGCGCTATTATACACCCACCGAATTCCTGCGCTTGCGCGGAGAAGGATTGAAGCGCGGCTTCAAGCATGTGGAGTCCGGGCCCATGGTTCGCAGTTCGTATCATGCGAAAGATCAGGTGCCTTGGCGCCAAGCAGAGAAGCCCGCTGAGAGTGGGGAGTGAGTTCGTTGGCCACGTTGCTCGTTTGGCGTTCGCTAGGCGTCGTGCCGTATGACGACGCACTGGACATGCAGGTGAGTCAGGCGCTCAAGCTCTTGAACCTCGAAGACGATACGCAGACCGTGTTCGCGCTCGAGCACCCGCGCACCATCACCATCGGCCGCAACGGGTCCGACGCCAACATCCTCCTTCCCGTCGAGGTTCTCACCCGCAGGGGGTTTGAGGTGCGCATGGTCGATCGCGGCGGCGACGTCACCTACCATGGCCCGGGCCAGTGGGTGCTGTACCCGGTGCTTCATCTAGCCCCATGGGGGAATGACGTGGCTCGATTTGTGCGCAACCTGGAAGAGGTCGTCATTCGCGCGCTCGCGGAAGTCGGCATTGAGGGCCGTCGCATCGATGATTTGCCTGGGGTGTGGGTGGGCGATGATAAGATCTGCGCGGTGGGTGCGCGGGTGAAAAAGCGCCCGTCAGGTGAATTTGTCACGTATCACGGCATCGCCCTGAACGTGAACACGCATCTCCAGGACTTCGACGTCATCGTCCCGTGTGGCATCCGCGACCGGGGTGTGACGAGCGTGGCTGCGGTCTTGGGTGAGCCTCAGGACATGAAAGCGTGGGAAGATCGCCTCCGCAACCACTTCTCGGAGGTGTTTGCCTGCGAGGTCGTGATGACGGAGGCACCCGCGTGAGGGCGGGATCGCGTGCGGCCGACGAGCAGTCGGCCCTCGCTTTGTTTCTGGAACTTTTGCACATCGACAGTCCGTCGGGGGGCGAGCAACGCGCGGCCCGCTTTTGCGCCGCTTGGCTGGAGGACCTTGGCCTGTCCGTCGACTGGGAGCCTGTCGCCGTCGGTGACACCGTTTCCGCCAATCTTTGGGCACATGCGCCGGGCGATTCGACGCTTAGTCCGGTTTTGGTGTGCGCGCATTTGGACACCCGTTGGGCCGGGGTACCCGATGTGCGGCGGCGAGCCGACGGATGGATTGAGAGCGGGAACGACGTGCCGCTCGGCGCGGACGACAAAGCGGGCGTAGCCGCCGTGATGGCGGGGGTGGCGCGAGTCGTGCAGGACGGCAGGCGGCATCCGCCCATCGAGATCTTATTTTCGGTCGGTGAGGAGTTGGGAAGCGCCGGCGTCCGGGCGTCTCGGCGGATTTCCTCCCGCGCGCGGCGCGCGCTGGTTGTCGATGCGGAAGCGCCGGTCGGCACGCTAGCCGAGGCGGGATACGGACAAGCGCGCCTGTGGCTAGGCTACTCCGCGCGCGGAGAAGCCGACCGGTTTTCCGTGTGGCGGACACTGCAGGAGGCTGCAAAACGTATCGGAGCCGGGCTGACGGGCGAACTGGTGCGCTTTCTTTCCTCGGATGTGGGCTTCGAGGCGGAATTGGCCGTCTGGTTCTCGCCAGAGGTCGCCTGGCGGATCGCCAAGGCGCGCTACGATTCGTGGTTGGCCGAGCTCGAGCGGAGCACAGCGCCTCGCGAGGTGCGATCCGACCTCCTGTACCCGGCCTACGACGTGCGATCCAGCCCGTGGCTTCACGACGTGCGACGCCGGATGGAGAGGGAGGCCACGCCCATCCTTTGTGCGCGTATGCGAGACGGATGCGACGCGAATTGGGTCGCGTCCATGGGGCTTGTGCCTGTCAACGTTGGAGTGGGCTACGAGCGCGCCCATACGCGGGCAGAGCGGATCCATGAAACAAGCCTTGCGCGGCTCACCCGGCTGCTGATAGCGGCGCTTTCGGAGCCGTAGGATAAAGGGAGGGAAATGCATGCGGGAGCAGACGGTAGCGGAAGAGCGGCTGTTCACCGGCCGGATCATTGATGTGCGGCGTGTCACCGTGAAACTGCCCAACGGCCATACGAGCACGCGCGAGGTGGTGCTACATCCGGGCGCCGTGGCCGTGCTTGCAGAAGTGGATCCGGGTAAGGTGGTCTTGGTGCGCCAGTTTCGCAAGCCGTGTGAACGGGAGCTATGGGAAATCCCCGCCGGCAAGCTCGAGCCCGGTGAGGAGCCCGAGCGGGCGGCAGCGCGAGAGCTGTCTGAAGAGACTGGGTATCGATGTGCAGGACTTCTCGTGCCGGTCCACACCTTCTACACGGCGCCGGGCTTCAGCAACGAGAAGCTGCACGTGTACTACACCAACGACGTGGAGCGCGGCGCAGAGCACCCCGATGGCGATGAGTTCGTCGAGTCTCAAGTGTTCTCTCGCGACGAGATTTGTCGAATGTTGGCGGCGGGCCAAATTGAAGACGCCAAGACGCTCGTAGCGCTTTACTGGTGGCTGGCACGGCCGTGATGCGGGTGTTCGCCGACTTTCACGTTCACACGGGAGCCGCAAAGGGCCGGCCCGTCAAAATGGCTGCGTCGCATCAATTGACCGTGGCGGCCTCCCTTGACTGGGCAATCCGTGTGAAGGGGCTGCACGTCGTGGGTCTCGTTGACGCCGTCTGCGACCCCGTGCTCGAGGAGATCCGGGATCTGTGTCGCGCGGGACTTCTGGTTCCGGTCCCGGGCGGCGGTTTGATGTATCAGGGGTCACTTTTGGTCGTGCTTGGGGCGGAAGTGGAAATCCGCGTCTCAGAACATGGCGCCGCGCACTTCGGATGTTGGCTTCCCACGGTCGAAGCGGCGGCTGACTTTCAAATGTGGTTGAAAACGGTTCAGTCCAACACCGGGTTGTCCTCGCAAGTCGCGCGAACCGACCCAACCCGACTGGCCGAAGAGGTCCATGCGAGAAACGGCCTGTTGGTCGTGCACCACGCGTTCACGCCGTTCAAGGGGCTCCTCGGCAGTGCGGCGGATCGCGTCGCGGACATCATGCCGCTCGAGGTCGTCGACGCCGTCGAGCTCGGGCTGTCGGCGGATGCGGACATGGCGGATCGCCTGAAGGAAATGAGGGAATTCACGTTTCTGTCGAATTCCGACGCTCACAGCCTTCCTTCCATCGCGCGCGAATTCAACGTGCTGGCCTTGCAGGAGATGTCGTTCACCGAGATTCAAGCCGCGTGCCGTCGGCTCGGCGGGCGCGCGGTGTTGATGAATTTAGGTCTTTATCCACCGCTTGGCAAGTATTATCGGACGCGTTGCCGATCCTGCGGAGCGCTGGTCGCGTCGAAATCGTGTGCCTGTGGCGCGGACACAGGGTTGGTGCAGGGAGTGTGGGATCGGATTGAAGCCATCGCGGACGACGACTCGCCTGTTCATCCGCCGTGGCGGGCACCCTACCGCTACATCGTTCCCCTCTCCTTTGTCCCCGGCGTGGGACCTCGGACGTACGCCAAGTTGCTCGATGCGTTCGGTGGGGAAGCCTCCCTGCTGTACGCTCCGCCCTCTGAACAGGCGCTCGCCGACGTGGTCGGAGCGAAGATGGCCGCCCGAATTGCGGCAGCTTTGAGCGGCCGACTGCCTGTCTCGCCGGGCGGTGCCGGACGGTATGGGCGCATCGAGGAGGCGTGAGGGTCGGCATTCGAGCGAGTCTATTCATCGACTGCTCGTCATAGACATGGTCGTGTCTACGTCTCCGCGATTCGGGAGGAGGCACGGTCATGAGAGCAACCGCGTGGATGGCCCGCAGGCGCTCGCCTTTGTCGCTTTCGCTCGCTTGGTTTCGGTTGCGGCGATGGGTAGCGCGCCGGCTGTCCCAGGAAGCGCATATTTGGGCGTTTCTGCTTGGCATGGTCCTGTCCGGCGTCGCCTTTGGTGGGATTGTGGCTGGAGAACTCCGGCCGGCGGACAAGCTGGAGCTTGCCAATCAGTTGGAGGCGTTCCTGTTGGCTACGCTGCACGGCCAGCTGGCATCGGGCAGTTCGGTGTTCGCAAGCCGGTTTGTCTCGGACGCGGCTTGGCTTGCGCTCGTGTGGCTGGCGGGTTCCTCTGCGGTAGGTATACCCATCGTAGCGGCCGCGGTGTTCGCGCGCGCCTTCGAGACGGGTTTCGCCGTGGCGTTCACCTCGCTTCAATTCGGGTGGAAGGGTTTTGTGGTGGCTTCCATCGGGATCTTTGTTCATCAGGCCATTTTCCTGTTCGCGTTTCTCCTGGCGAGTGTCAACGCCATCCGGTTTTCGTATCAGATTGTCGCCCAATCCGTTCCCCTCTATCAGTGGACGCTTCAGTTCGTGAGGTATACTGGGAGAAGCGTGATGTGCCTTGGCGGCGTGATGCTCGCGGCGGCTGTCCAAGCGTTTGTTGTTCCGCCGATGGTGACCCGGCTGCTGGGAGGATGACCATGGCTGCGTTTATTCGCCGAAACGAGCCGTTCACCTGCGCGCACTGCGGCCTCCGGGTGGAGCCTGCAGAACGAACGTGCCGGAACCACTGTCCTCGCTGTTTGTATTCTCTGCACGTAGACGTTGAACCGGGCGATCGCGCCAATTCGTGCGGTGGGCTCATGGAACCGGTGCGCGTCGAGTATCACTCCAAGAAGGGACTCCAGATCGTCCACCGCTGCACCCGCTGCGGACAGGAGACGCGCAACATCGCGCTGCTTGATGTCGCCGTGCAGCCGGACAATCGCGAGCGGCTGTACGAGCTCATGCGGCATCCGCGGTGAAAGCTCAATCGTCGCACGCAGGGGGTGAAATGCGGTGGACCCAGACATTCGCACCTTTTTAGATCATCTCCGGCTGGAGCGAGGTCTCTCGGAAAATACAGCTACAAGTTACGCGCGAGACTTGACCGATTTCTGTCGCTACCTCGCGCGAGAGCACCGGACCATCCGGGATGCGGACCGTACGGACGTGCTCCGCTATCTGTCCGACCTGAAGGGGCGAGGCATGAAATCGACGACCATTGCTCGCAGGATGTCTGCGCTTCGCTCGTTCTTCCGCTACCTTCTGCGTGAAGGCGTCCTCGAAGCGGATCCGACGGCGCACATCGAGGTGGCGGCTCCGGACGAGCACCTTCCTCGGGTCGTCTCGGAAGAGGACGTGGAACGGCTGATGGCCGCCGTCCGTCGACCGGATGCCATGGGACTGCGCGATCGCGCCATGCTAGAGACGCTCTACGCCACGGGGATGCGTGTGAGCGAGCTTGTGGCGCTGTCGCTCGAAGACGTCGAGCTGGCCGCCGGATTCGTCCGCGTGTTCGGAAAGGGCAAGAAGGAGCGCGTGGTGCCGCTGGGCGAGATGGCCCAGGATGCCCTCCGTCTGTACCTGCGCTACGGCAGGCCGCTTCTGGTCCGGGACCGGGGAGAAGGCGCGGTGTTTGTCAATCGCTTTGGCCGGCGGCTCACTCGGCAAGGGTTCTGGAACATCTTGAAGGGCTATGCGCAGCAGGCAGGCGTATCGGTCGAGGTCACACCGCACACGCTTCGGCACTCGTTCGCCACCCATTTACTGGAGGGCGGCGCGGATCTCCGAGTCGTTCAGGAACTCCTGGGACACGCCGACATCTCGACGACGGAGCGGTACACGCACGTCACACCGCACAGGCTGCGCGAGGTGTATCGCAACGCGCATCCGCGGGCGTAATACGAATGGAGGATATGGGTTGGACAAGCGTCTCATTTGGATTGTGCTCGACAGTTGTGGGATCGGCGCGGCGCCGGATGCCGCGGAGTACGGGGAGGCCGATGTTCAAAGCAATACCATTGCGCACGTCGCGGAGGCGGTGGGCGGACTGCGAGTTCCCAACCTTGAACGCCTTGGCCTGGGGCGCATTGCGCCCATCGCCGGCGTAGCGCCTGTCGGCGTGGGCGGGTATGGCACCATGGTGGAGCGATCCGCCGGGAAGGATACGACGAACGGTCACCTCGAGTTCGTGGGCATTGTCCTGTCACAGCCGATGCCGACGTATCCGAACGGCTTTCCGCCGGAGATCATTGAGCCGTTCGAGCGGTATGTGGGCAAACCGGTCCTTTGCAATCGCCCGGCGTCTGGCACCTGGGTCATCGAGGCTTATGGGAGAGAGCATCTCGAGACGGGCCGGCCCATCGTCTATACCTCGGCGGACAGCGTCTTTCAGGTCGCTGCGCACGAAGACGTGGTGCCCGTGGAGACGTTATACGATTGGTGCGAATACGCAAGGTCCATCCTGGTTGGTCCTCACGCCGTGGGTCGGGTGATTGCGCGGCCGTTCGTCGGCGAACCGGGGCGGTTTGTGCGAACGGATCGCCGCCGGGACTATTCGCTGGATTTCGGCCCGACGGTGCTCGATGCCATCGAGGCCGCCGGATACCCTGTGATTGGGATTGGGAAAATCGCAGACATTTACAACCATCGGGGCATCACGCGGGCGGTGCACACCGCGGACAATCGGGATGGCATGCAAAAGCTGGTGGAGGCGATGGACAGCGAGACCTCCGGCTTGATTTACGCCAACTTGGTGGACTTCGATTCGAAGTATGGGCACCGAAATGACCCAGTGGGATTCGCCCGCGCCATCGAAGCGTTTGACGCGGATCTGGAGGGCGTGCTGTCGCGGCTTCGCCCGGGCGACCTCCTGGTCATCACCGCCGATCATGGCTGCGACCCAACGGTCCCTGGCACGGACCACACGCGCGAACGCGTCCCGATTCTCGCCTACCATCTCGACATGGCCCGGCCCGTCGATCTCGGCGAGCGAGAGACCTTCGCCGATCTCGGCGCCACCGTGGCAGAGTACTTCGGCGTGCCGCTTCCGCCCGTCGGGAAATCGTTTCTCCGGGATCTCCGCCGCGCGTGAACACATAAAGCATGGAGGATGCGTAGCGCCGCTTCGTCTTGCACACACTAACGCCGATTTCGAATCGGTGGACTCCGAGAGAGGAGGTTGCAGGATGAAGCGGCATTCTCGCGCGCTCGGGCTTGGCCTCGGCGCTCTGTGTCTCATCGCGACGAGCGCCATGCCACAGATTGCTCGTGCGGCGTCAGCGCCTGGGATTGCGCAAATGCGCGAGGCGACGGACGCGGGCTCGACGACCTCTACGCCAACCTCAAGCGTCGATCTCGCCAAACAGGCGCGGTCTGCGGTCCTCATGGATTTTGCAACCGGCAAGGTGCTCTACGCGAAAAATGCCCACGAGCGGCTGCCCATGGCGAGTATCACGAAGATCATGACCCTTCTTCTCATCTTCGAAGCGATTGACAGCGGCAAGCTGAAGTGGACCGATCGCGTCCAAGCGAGCGAGCGAGCCGCGAGCATGGGCGGTTCGCAAATCTTTCTCGAACCCGGCGAGACCATGACCGTGCGGGACCTCGTGAAGGGCATCGCCATCGCTTCGGCGAACGACGCCTGCGTCGCTATGGCAGAACACCTTGACGGGAGCGAAGAGGCGTTCGTCGCCCGCATGAACCAACGCGCGAAGGAACTCGGCATGACCGACACGCACTTCGCTAACTGCAACGGGCTGCCTGCTCCAAACCATTATTCCAGTGCGCGCGACATCGCCATCATGTCGAGGGCGCTCCTGATGCATCCCGAGGTCACGGCGTTCACCTCGGTGTACAGCGATTACTTGCGCAAGGATACCGATCACCCCCTCTGGCTGGTGAACACCAACAAACTCGTGCGCTTTTACGATGGAGTCGACGGCCTCAAGACGGGTTACACGCAGGAGGCGAAGTATTGTCTTTCCGCCACGGCGAAGCGCGATGGGTTTCGCGTGATCGCCGTCGTGATGGGGGAGCCGAAACCTACGGTCCGGAATGCCGAAGTCGCGGCGATGCTGAATTACGCATTCGCACACTACAAATCGGTTCAGGTCTATCCCCGCGGCCACGTCGTGGGGCAGGTCGCGGTCAAACGAGGCACGCGCGATCGCGTCGAGGCGGTGACGGCCGAGCCTGTGGCTTTTGTCACCGAGCGTGCCCACAACACCGCGTACACGACCGAGATCCAGTGGATGACGCTCAAGGCTCCCGTGTCCCGCGGCCAGGTCGTCGGACATGTTCTGGTCAAATCGGGAGGACGCGTCGTGGCGGATGTCCCGGTTGTTGCGAAGGAGGACGTGCCAAAGGCCACGTTCTTCCAGAGCCTTGGCAAGACCGTGAAGAAAGTGATCACGTTCGGCCAAGCCCAATGAAACCGCGCCATCAAGCAGGACGCGCCGCCTCAGGCGGCGCGAACCGTGTCGATTGGGCGCGTTTTTTCTTATTGGCGGGGAAATAGCCAGAATCGATCGGGCGCAGCCCATGGCCGTTCGGGATGGCGCTGCGTTTCCCGGGTGACGGCTTCCTCGCAGAGCTGCAGGATCTCGGGGGTGCTCCCCTTGTGCAGATACACTTCGGCCTTCAGATGGAGGTACCCCGAAGGCGCGATGTCGGGATGTTCGGCGACAAGCGCGTCGAGGGCGCGAAGCTCCAACTCGGCCCGGTCGAGATCGCCCAACTCGAGGCTCAGCGAGGCTGCGAGCAGGTGAAGCTGGGCTCGGATCTCAGGGCCGACCCGGGTCATCGCGAGCGCCCGGGATACGCGATCCATTGCGGACGCAGGCTGATGCAGCGCCTGATAGGTCAGCGCCAACTCGTGATCGAGCGCAACCCGAAGGACTTCGTCTCGAGGACTCGTCCTATCCTCCAGATCGAGAAGATGGGACAATGCGCCCGCAACATCTCCTCCGAGTCGCAAGAACGCTCCTAAATTGATGCGGCAGCGCATCGCCAAGGCGCGATTGCCAGCGTCTTCGTGCAGCTCAATGGCGCGCCCCGCATGTTCGATGGCCGCTCGATAGTCGCCGAGGGCTGCCGCCGCACAGGCGAGTCCGTGGTGGGCGTGGGCGCGATCGACCGTGGACATCGGTTCCGTGTCGCGCGCCAGGATGCCTTCGTAGAGGGACCGCGCCTCGGTCATGGGGCCATACTGGAGGAGCAGCCGCGCGAGGGTCATCTCGATCTTCAGACGGAGGGGCATTTGAAGCCCAGATGCCGCGAGCGCTTGGCGCGCGCGCTGCAAGTATAGGATGGCCTCCTCGTCTCGCTGCAACCGCCGCCGCGCGAGAGCCCCGTAATAGTAGCCTCGGACCACGCTCGACATGTCGCCTCGCGCAAACCCCGCGAAGACCAACGCGTCGTAGAGGCGGGCGGCCTGTTCGTAGTCTCCGGCCTTCAAATAACAGTCTCCCATATCCTGAAAGACGAGTTCCGGGCGAAACTGCGAGTGAAGCGGCCAGGAGAGCGAAAGAAAATGCCGAATGGCTTCTTCATAGTGTCCCTGTTCCGCAAGTTGCTTGGCACGGCGATACGTGTGAGCCTCCTCAGACGATCCGGCCAGCTCTCTCTGGAACTCGGAGACATCGACGCCGAGGCGCGCCGCGATCTGGGTCAGCAGTTGGGCAGACGGCATTGTCCTGTCGGATTCGATCTGGCTGATCATACTGGCGGTTGCGAGTCCTCGAGCGAGTTCGGCCTGCGTCATGCCTCGCGCCTTGCGCAGCGCGCGAATCTTTTGACCAAGCGTCTCCATACTTCGCCTCCTATCTTCTCCTTTCCATTGTACCGCCAGCGCCCCTGATGCGTCATCGTTTGGTTGTCGAATTCAGTAGATTCTCCACTACTTTTGTCAATGGGCAGGAATTCCCCGTTTAGGCCGTGAATTTCTTGACCAGACCGCATAAGGAGAGGGGATGCAAGGTGTCTGTCGAGACCAAATTAGAGCGAGGAATCGTGGTGATCGAGTTAAAGGGAGAACTGGATCACCACGCCGTGGAACAAATGAGGGACCGGATCGAACAACAATTGGCGGAGCACGGCTACCGGGGCCTCGTGATGTCGTTTCGGAACATCGATTTTATGGACAGTTCGGGCCTCGGACTCATTCTGGGTCGGTATCGAAGCGTCTCCGAGCACGGGGGGAAAATGGCGCTTTGTGAAGTCAACCCGACGTTGAGGCGGCTCTTCGAAATGTCGGGTTTGCTCAAGGTGATACCCGTTTACGACTCTGAAGAAGCTGCGGTGGCAGCAATCCTGGGAGCGTGATGGCCGTGGAACGAGTGGCCGAAGACGTGCGCGTGGACAACTATCTGCGCCTTGTGTTTCCGAGCCGGTCGGAGAACGAGTCGCTGGCTCGCGTGGCGGTCGCTTCGTTTGTGGCGCCGCTCGATCCGACGATGGAAGAGTTGACGGAATTGAAAACGGCGGTGTCGGAGGCCGTGACAAACGCCATCATTCACGGTTACCCGGACGAGATCGGCGAGGTGACCGTGGAGTGCGCCTTGTACGGAAATCGCGTGCGAGTCGTCGTCGAGGACCGGGGCGTGGGCATTCCCGACGTGGACCTCGCCAAACAGCCGATGTACACGTCGCGCCCCGAGCTCGAACGGTCAGGCATGGGCATGACCATCATGGAGACCTTCGTCGACAAGATGGAGATCGAGTCCAAGCCAGGAGAAGGAACGCGCGTCACGCTCATCAAGACGTTCCGAACTGCCCCTGACGTGATGTGAGGGGGGGTCGCACGTGGATCAGGCAAAGGAGCGCCCCGTTCCACACCATGTGGATGAATATGAGAAACTGTCCGACGAAGAGGTCCGCGAGCTTCTGGAGCGGAGCCACAACGGTGATGCGGAAGCGAGGGAGCGACTCATCGTCCATAACCAGCGCCTCGTGTGGGCCGTCGTCCAGCGATTTCTCGGGCGAGGTTATGAAGCGGAAGATCTCTTCCAAATCGGATGCATCGGCCTGATGAAGGCCGTCGACAAGTTCGACCTGTCTTACGACGTCAAATTCTCGACGTATGCCGTCCCCATGATCATTGGCGAGATCCAGCGGTTTCTGAGGGACGACAGCACGGTCAAAGTGAGCCGAAGTCTCAAGGAGACGGCGAAACAGATCCGCCACGTGCGGGATCGGCTCGCGAAGGAACTCGGTCGCCAGCCGCACATCACCGAGATTGCCGAGGCCATGGGCATGGAGCCTTCGGAAATCGTGTTTGCGCAAGAAGCCCTTCGCGCACCGGCGTCGATCCATGAGACCGTGTACGAAAACGACGGGGATCCCATCTATCTGATGGACCAGATTGCGGACGAGGAGACCGAGGGCAAGTTCGACAAGGTCGAGCTGCACGAGATCATCGGGCGACTGCCGGAACGTGAGCGCTTCATCGTGTACATGCGATTCTTCCGCGACAAGACGCAGAGCGACGTGGCGCGCGTGTTGGGCATTTCTCAGGTGCAAGTCTCGCGTTTGGAAAAGCGAATCCTGCAGCAAATTCGACAGGAACTGGAATAACATCGTCTCTGGAACAACTTGTCGCCGCCCAAGGGCGGCTTTTTTCGCGCCCTCGGGGCATGTTACATAGACGAGAAGAGATGGGGGGATTTTGCATGCCAATCGCGACACCCGAGGAGCAAGCCCGGTACCACGCGCTTGTGAATCGCCTGACGCCCGGACGGCCCATCCTCCGAAATACAGTGCGAGCCTTCATCGTCGGTGGGCTCATCTGCGAACTGGGACAGGCGATCCAAGCCCTGTTCGTGCGGTATGGCGGCTTCAAGCCCACCGAAGCCGGGAATCCAACGGTCGCCGTGCTCATTCTGCTGGCAGCGATCTTCACCGCCATGGGCGTCTACGACCGATTTGCGCAGTGGGCTGGCGCCGGATCGGCCGTACCTGTTACAGGGTTTTCCAACACGATGACGTCCGCCGCCATGGAACACCGCAGCGAGGGATTCGTGGCGGGCGTGGGCGGCAACATGTTCAAGGTCTCGGGTCCCGTCATTGTCTACGGGGTTGTCAGCGCGTTCTTCATCGCGCTCATCCGATACGTGGTGGAGCACCTCTAGAAGGGGCGATGACGTATGGCAAGACTCGGGCGCTCCACGTGGGCATTCGGCGAGCGCCAGGTAGCCGTCAAGGCCACTTCGACCGTGGCTGGCTCCTTGGAGGGGCAAGGCCCGCTCTCCGACGCCTTCGACGTCCGCCTAAACGACGATCGCGCTGGGCAAGCCACCTGGGAACGGGCGGAACAGGCGTTGTTTCGCCGAGCAGCCGAGATCGCGTGCGAAAAAGCGGCTGTCCATCCGAGCGATCTCGACCTCGTCGTCGGCGCGGATCTCAACGCGCAACTCACATCGTTCTATATGGGGCTAAGGACTTTGGCCAGGCCTATGCTGGGCGTGTACAGCGCTTGCGCTTCCATCTGCGAGGCGCTTGCCGTGGCTGGTCTGGCTGTGGCGACCGGATTTGCGGATGTCGTCCTCGTCGGCACGTCGAGTCACACCAGCACGGCCGAGCGCCAGTTCCGATATCCCACGGAGTACGGCGTCCAGCGCCCGCCAACCGCTCAGCGCACCGTCACGGGCGCTGGCGCGGCCATCCTCGCGCGAGGCCGTGGGAAGTGGCAAATCACCCACGCAACCATCGGCGAGATCGCGGACTTCGGCGTCAGGTCCCCTTGGGAAATGGGCGCGGCGATGGCGCCGGCCGCGTGTGATACGTTGCGACAGCATCTGCAAGATACCGGCCGCTCTGTCGTCGACTACGATCTCGTCGTCACGGGCGATCTCGGCCGCGTCGGGCTGAACATCCTGCGCCATCTTCTCGTCGAACAGGGGTTGGCGTCAGCAACGGTCGCGGAGGAGCGGGTCCAGGATTGTGGCGCCCTGATCTATGACGAAAATCAGCCTGAGGTGTTTTCGGGCGGCAGCGGGGCTGCGTGCAGCACCCTGGTGACCTTCGGGCACCTGTTCCGAGAGATGGAGCGCGGCCACATTCACCGGCTGCTGGTGTGCGCCACGGGAGCGCTGCTCTCGCAGGTCAGCGCTCAGCAAGGGGATACGATTCCGTCCATCTCGCACGCCATCGCATTCGAACGGGGGGATTGACATGTCGGCGTGGACGTTCTTGTGGGCGTTTTTGGTGGGTGGCGCCATCTGCGCCATTGGGCAAGTGATCATGGACACGACCAAACTCACGCCCGGGCACGTCATGTCCATCCTCGTTGTGGCTGGCGCGGTGGCGGACGGCTTAGGGCTTTACGATCCGCTCATCAAGTTCGCCGGCGCTGGCGCGACCGTGCCCATCACGAGCTTCGGGAACGCCCTTGTGCACGGCGCCATGCACGAGGCGAAGATTCACGGGCTGATTGGCGTGATCACCGGCATCTTCGAGGTCACGAGCGCGGGTATCTCCGCCGCCATCGTGTTCGCGTTTCTCGCCGCCGTGTTTGCGAAACCGAAGGGGTGAGGCGCTTGCGCCACGTGGTCTCGCATCCTCGCCGCGTGATTGTGGTGACGGACGGCGATCGCGTCGCTGCACGAGCCCTGGCTATCGCAGCGAAGCGCACAGGGTGTTCATTCGTCGCGCAGAGCCGGGGAAATCCCACCCGGTTGAGTGGCGTGGAACTCGTGCGGTGCGTTGAGGCCGCCCCGCGCGATCCGGTCATCGTCATGCTGGATGACAACGGCGATCCCGCCGAGGCGGCAGGAGAGTCTGCGCTGCGGGTCCTCGGTGCGCATCCGTCGGTCGAAATCGCCGCCATTCTGGCCGTCGCTTCGCACACGGGAGGGGTGCGCGGAACACCCGTCGACTTCAGCGTCGATTGTCACGGCCGCCGCGTCGAGCATGCGGTCGACAAGGAGGGACATGAGACGGACGCCTACCTCGTCGCGGGGGACACCGTGGACGCGCTCTGCGGCTTGGATGTGCCGCTCATCGTCGGCATCGGCGACATCGGTAAAATGGGGGGACTCGATGCGCCCGCGCGCGGCGCTCCGGTCACGACGAGCGCTATCGAATGGGTTCTCATGGAACTCGCCTGGCGCGCGGGGCGCCGCCATCTTGCGCCCAGCGGACGGCTGCCCACACCCACGACTCGGATGCGACATACCCTTCAGTAGACGATGGAGGGGGTGAGACGACGTGCTCAGCATCTTGGCGTTTCTGCCCCGGGTCTTCCGCTACTTTGGCATGTTTCAGATGTTTTTCGGCTTCGTGCGCCCCTTTTGGCCGATGATCGCGCGCGTGTGGCGTCGACCCGCGATGGCTGCAGCGTGACCTCTCGGCCGATGCGCGTGTGTGCAGTATAATAGCGAGCATGGACATTCGCGCACGACAGGGGTTGAAGGATACGAAGCTTTTGTACGCGGGACCAGGTACGGTTCATCGTTGGATTGAGGTCGTCGAAGAGAAGGGCATTCGACAGATGCGTTTCGGGCGAAACGGCGGCTGGCAGGGGGCGCTCGATCTCGCCCGGCCTGAGCGCCCCGTTTTTCCGTATCAACGAGCGTTCGCGGCTCTCGCCGAGGCCCATGAGCCGATTCGGGCGTTTCTCGCCATCGGCGTGGGGGCGGGGACGAGCCTCCACCATGTTCGCCGCCTTCATCCGGAGGCGGCCCTTCATGGCGTCGAGATCGACGAGACCGTGCTGACCCTCGGAATCGAGTTTTTCCAGGCGCCGTCTCACCGCGAGGCGAACTACTGGGTTGGAGATGGCGTGCAGTTCATCTCCTCGCCCCACGCCGCCACCTACGACCTCGTCTTCGTAGACGCGTATCTGAAGGCGAGCATTTATCAACCCTGCCTCGCCCCGGGAACGGTGTCCTGCCTTGCTCGCGTCACCTCGAATCGCGGGACGGTGGTGTACAACCTCATTACAGCAGGATATCGCTCCACGTATTGGAGGGGGTTTCTGGACGTCATGCGCTCCTCCTTTCCCGTACTTCTGGATCTTCCCGTGGGTCTTCCGCTCACCGCCCAAAACCGACTGTTCATTGCCACGCGCGACGAGGATCTCGCGGCAAGACTTCGCCAAATGTGCATGCGGGCAGGGGCGTCGGATCTCGAGCGCGTCTCTTGGTCGCTTCGCCTATCAGCGCTGTGAACGCGCGTGATATAATGCCGGTATCCATTCACCGGCAGGAGGCATCGGATTGTTCGCTTCATGGCTCAATCCCGTCTGGATCTTGCGCTTCGCTCTCGTGCTTGCGAGTCTGGTGCTGCACGAGTTTGCGCATGCGGCGATGGCGACCTGGCTCGGGGATTCGACGCCCAGGCGTCAAGGGCGGTTGACACTCAATCCCGCAGCGCACCTCGATTTGACGGGCCTTATCGCCATGCTGGTAGCACCCATCGGCTGGGCGCGCCCCGTCGAGATCCACCCGGGTGCATTTCGCCATCCTCGCGCCGGGATGGCGTGGGTCGCATTGGCCGGTCCCCTGGCCAATGTCGTCCTGGCCGCGTTGAGCTTCGCCGTGCAAAGCCTTCCGGTGGTGTCGGCCTCGGACGCCTTGCAGCAACTGTTGGGTTTGGCTTTCGAGGTAAACGTCGCCCTGGTGTTGTTGAATATCCTGCCCATTCCACCGCTCGACGGATGGCGCGCCCTGTACGCACTGTTGCCCGTGCGCTGGCGCCTTTCGCTCGCGTGGCTGGATGCTTACGGCCCCTGGTTCCTGTTGCTCATCTTCCTGCTTCCACCCGCAAACCGCGCGTTTTCCGATCTCGTCTACGCCGTGATGTCGTACTGCTACGGCGTGTGAGAGGAGGCGCAAGGTGTCCTACGAAATCCGACTCGCGCAGTTCGAAGGCCCACTCGATCTGCTCTTGCATCTCATCCGCAAGAATGAGATCGACATTTATGACATTCCCATTGCCGCGATTACCGAACAGTACCTTCAATACTTGGATGACCTCGAGCGGTGGTCGCTCGACATCGCGAGTGAATTTCTAGTGATGGCGGCGACGCTCCTGTCGATTAAGTCGCGCATGTTGCTTCCGCGGAGATCAGCCGCGCCTGACGAAGAAGAAGATCCGCGGCTCCCGCTCGTGCAACAATTGCTCGAGTACGAGCGGTGCAAGTGGGCCGCCGCTCAGCTGGCCGATCTCGCCGCGCGGAACGCCCAGGTGTACGGCCGCGAGCCGATGGATCTGCGCCCATACCGGCCCAATACCCAGGCAGAGAGGCTCGACGTGACGCTGTGGGACCTCGTCGACGCGTTTCGCAAGCTGTACCTGCGGTTGCCGCCGTCGGAGCGCGTTGCAGAAATCCGCGGAAAGGTCGAAAAGGTCGAGGAGTGGATGGACGAGATCGCCGAACGCATGCGACGATATCGGTCCGCGGAATTCACCTGGCTCCTCGGCGGGAGGTTCACGCGGGAGGCTCTGGTGGCCGCGTTTCTCGCCATCCTGGAGTTGCTCAAGGATGGCCGCCTGACGTGCCGGCAAGCGGAGCCGTTCGGTCCCATTGAACTTGTCTGGACGGGGGATTGATCATGGAATTGGTCGCTGCGCTTGAAGCGGTGTTGTTCGCCGCCGGTTCGGAGGGGATGTCGACCCGCGAGATTGCGCAGGTGTTGGACGTGTCGGAGGGCCAGGCGCGCGATCTCTGCCACCTGCTCGCCGCGCACTTGGAGGAACGTGGCTCAGGGCTGACGCTGCTCCACACAGGAGACACGTGGCAACTCGTGACGCGCCCTGAGTTTGCACCGTATTTTCGCCGGATGGCGGATCAACCTGCCCGTTCCAGTCTGTCACAGGCCGCGTTGGAAGTTCTGGCTATCATCTCGTATAAGCAGCCCATCACGCGTGCCGAAATCGAGGAGATTCGGGGCGTACAGTCGGATCGCGCACTCGCCACTCTTATCCACCGGGGGCTTGTCCAAGAAGTGGGGCGGCAGGACGGACCGGGTCGGCCGATTTTATACGGGACCACGATGGAGTTTCTCCGCCAGTTTGGATTGAGATCCTTGGACGAACTTCCGCCGCTGCCCGATTTTGCAGGAAAGGAGGGGCGGCCCGATTTGTTCGCGATGTCGTCAGATCTCGCGCGGGACTGAGAGATTGCATATCGACCAGGTTCTGGGTGCACCCTAGCTCGTGAGTGCGAGTGAGGTGCCTGCATCCATGGGATTCGGTTGGATTGGCATCGCATGCGGGCTGTGTGTGGCGCTGTGCGTCCTTTTCATGGCGGCCCCCATCCGCGTGGAGGTGGAATACAGGCGTGCGGGATCGGACGAAATCCGCGCCCACGTTCGAGCGATGTATGGATTGGTCCGGCTGCGGTGGAGGTGGGCGAGTGGGGAGGGCAGGGTGCAGCCAAAGAGAGGGCGCGGTCCGACGGCGGACCGTCTGCTCGAGCCCAGCCGCCCCTCGCTCTCGCTGAACGCTTGGCGATCCTTCGCGCACCGGGCGCTTCGCGCGCTCGATCGCATGGCGCCGCATGTCCACGTCGAAGAATTGCAGCTGGAAGCTCGAATGGGCGCCGGGGAGTCCGTTCAGACAGGCGTGCTCGTGGGCGTGTGTTACGCCGCCATCTACACAATTTTGGGTTGGATTGGCAGTCGAGTGAGGATGCACCGCGTTCCGACCGTCTCCATTGCTCCCGCGTTCCAGGATGTCTTGTTGACCATCTACGCGAGGAGCATAGTGCGCATTCGCACAGGGTACGTTATAGCTGCAGGACTTCGCATGTTGACGGCTTGGAAGAGGAGGGCGTCGTAACGTGGATCATCCCATTCAGGGTCTCATGCAGACCGCGATGTCGAATCTTCGCGAGATGGTGGACGTGAACACCATCATCGGCGATCCGGTCGAGACGCCGGACGGAACGGTCATCTTGCCAGTGTCGAAAGTGGGCTTTGGGTTTGCAGCCGGCGGAAGTCAGTTTGAGGGAGGGGACGCGCACGGTCAGGGACAAGGCGATCTCCCGTTCGGAGGCGGATCGGGGGGCGGCGTTTCCATCACGCCGATTGGCTTTCTCATTGTGCACGGCAACAATGTTCGGCTCCTGTCGGCGGATCACCAGAATCAGCTGTACGACCGACTGATTGACCTCGCGCCCGCCATGTTGGAGCGAATCCAGAGCCTATTTTCCAAGCAAAAGACGTCGGATCCTCCGGTCATGTGAGGCCCGTCATACGGTCCGATCCTCCGGCATACTCCTTGTACGGGACAAGTTCGCCCCGCGGGAGGTGCCGTGCCGTGATCGACTTCATTTGGCTTGCGTTGTTCCTCTCCGGCGTCGCTACTGCGATGGTCACCGGCCGCATGCCGATGGTGTCCAGCGCCATCCTGAAAGGCGCGGAAAGCGGCGTGGAGTTGTGCATCGGTCTTATCGGCGCCATCAGTCTGTGGATGGGGCTTATGCACATCGCAGAGCGCGCCGGTGCCGTAGCTTGGCTGGCTCGAAAGTTAAAGCCCGTCGCTCGCCTCCTGTTTCCTTCAGTCCCCGCCGATCATCCCGCGATGGGCGCCATCTTGGCCAACATGAGCGCCAACCTTCTGGGCATTGGGAATGCCGCGACGCCTCTAGGCCTTAAGGCGATGGAGGAACTGCAGAAGTTGAATCCTCATCCGGACAGGGCCTCGGACGCCATGTGCACGCTTCTGGCCGTGAACACGGCTAGCATCACGTTGATTCCCACGACCGTCATGGCCATCCGCATGCAGTACCATTCTGCTCATCCCTCGGCCGTGGTCCTTACCACCTTGGTCGCCTCGCTCATCGGTACGTGTGCGGCACTGGTCCTCGATCGTCTCTTTCGAGCGCTTTCCCATCGGAGGCAGGTGCGATGAGCGACGCACTGGCCGTCATCAGCGAATGGACGCTCCCACTTGTCGTGAGCCTGATCCTGGTGATCGGAGCCTGGCGGCGGGTGCCCATTTACCAGACTTTCGTGCAAGGCGCCAAAGGCGGTTTTTCGACTGCCATTCGGCTCATCCCGCATCTCGTTGCGATGATGGTGGCGGTGAGTGTCTTTCGCGCATCCGGCGCCATGGACGGGCTCGTTCAGCTGCTCGATCCGGTCCTCACCTGGCTGCACGTTCCTGCTGAAGTGGCGCCGATGGGCATTCTGCGGCCCATCACGGGCCAGGGCAGTCTGGCCTTCATGATCGACATTTTTCGGAAACACGGGCCCGATTCCCATTTGGGGTTGTTGGCCTCGACCATGCAGGCCTCATCCGACACCACGCTGTACATTTTGACAGTATATTTCGGAAGTGTGGGCATCTATCGGTTTCGCTACGCGCTCGCCGTAGGGCTTATGAGCGACTTCGTCAGCGTGCTCGCGTCGGTTTTCGCAGTTTGGCTCGTGTCTGGTATGATACAGGTCTAGCGAACCTGGCTCTTTGCGCAGGAGGATGGGAGTTCGGATTAGGATGGAACGATTGCAGAAGGTGTTGGCACATGCTGGCGTCGCGTCGCGGAGGAAGTGTGAGGAGCTCATCCTCGCCGGGCGGGTCAGCGTGGACGGCGAGGTTGTGACCCAGTTGGGCGCAAAGGTCGATCCGTCACGTCAGCGCATCGCGGTGGATGGCGTGCCCATTGAGCTCGAGCAGCCAGTGGTGCTTGCGTTGAACAAGCCCGTCGCCTATCTGTCCACGGTATCCGATCCGTTGGGACGGCGCACGGTGATGGAACTTTTGCCTCCGATCCGAGAACGCGTGTACCCGGTCGGCCGGCTCGACTACGACACGAGCGGGCTTTTGCTATTCACGAATGACGGCGAACTGACGCAGAGGCTGCTTCACCCTTCGCGTGAGATCGAAAAAGTGTACCGCGTTTCGGTGCGGGGGATCGTGGATCGAGAAACTCGGCGGGCCCTGATGGAGGGCGTGGAGTTGGAGGATGGTGTGACCGCCCCCGCGAGGGTCGAGGTCCTTCGGCAGGCGGATGGCGAGGACGGCGTCGCCGTCGTCCATCTCGCCATTCACGAAGGCCGAAATCGGCAGGTGCGGAGGATGTTCGAGCGGCTCGGGCTGCCCGTGCTGCGACTGAAGAGGATTGCATTCGGACCTATCTCACTCGGTCACCTGAAGACGGGCCAATGGCGTGCCCTGAGCCAGGATGAGTGGGTCGCGTTGTACCAGACGGCGGGCATGACACCGCCTCCGTACCGGCGGCCGACGATCCGGCGCGAATCCGGCGGCAAGGGTCCTGCGCGGTCGCTTTCTCGAGATCGCAACGTCCGCCGCGACTGAGCGTCGGTGTGCATGGACAGAGCTCGAGACAGCATCCTACACGATGAGGGGGTGCTGTTGACGATGATCAAGTCGGCGCGGATTGCAGCCGCACTGTGCATGGTTTTGGTGGTGACCGGGTGCGGGCGAGTGGACAACGCGTCACAAGCCGCCAACCGTGTCGCGCAGGCCTCGAGACAGGCGGGCAACGCTGTGGCCAATACCGTCCAACGAGCAGGGCAAGCAGCGGATCGCGTAGGACAAGCGATGGGTGATCAGGCGGCCGCGACCTTTCGTGAGGCCAATGACATCGCCTCCTATCTCGTGCGATCCGGCTATGCACAGCAGGCCATCGCCTTCGTGATGGGCGACGTGGCTTATCTCGCCATTCAAACGCCACCAGCGGCCGGCTCCAAACAGACGAACAAGGACCAGATTGCGGAGCACGTGAAATCCGCATTTCCAGCGATCCGCCAGGTGTACGTCAGCGAGGATCCGGACGTGTACGCGAGGTTTGAGCACTTTCAGCGGATGATGCAGCAAGGCCATCCGGTTCAGGGCGTCTGGCAGAGCTTCAAAACGTCTGTGGTTCGCATGTTCCCATCCTGAGCGTTTTTCAAACGTGCAGCCGGCCGGGCTTACGCTCGGTCGGCTGCGTTGTTTGCCAAACGTTCCTGGCCGTATAATGGGACGGAAGGGGCCACAGGCGGAGGTGTAGGCATGGCACAGACGCGAATCTTGGTTGTGGACGACGAGGAACGGATTCGCCGATTGGTTCGCATGTACCTCGAGCGAAACGGGTTTGAGGTCGATGAGGCGGCTGATGGAAAAGAAGCACTCAGCAAGGCTTTGAATCAGGCGTACGCATTGATTATTTTGGACCTGATGTTGCCCGGGATGGACGGTCGTGACGTGTGCGCGCAAATTCGTCAGCACAGCAACGTGCCCATTATGATGCTGACCGCAGCGGGCGACGAGGCAAATCGCGTCCACGGCTTCGAGCTCGGAGCCGACGACTATGTCGTCAAGCCGTTCAGCCCGCGCGAACTCGTGCTGCGCGTGAAGGCCATGCTCAAGCGCACCGGTGAAGTGGAGTATGGCCGAAATGCGATTCAAACGCTTACGTTTCCCGGCTTGGAGATTCAGATCGACGCGCGCCGCGTCGAGGTCAACGGTCAGGAGGTCAATCTGACCCCGAAGGAGTTCGACCTTTTAGTCTACATGGCTCAGCGCCCTGACAAGGTCTTTAGCCGTGAAGAACTGCTGAGGGATGTTTGGAATTATCAGTTCTTCGGAGATCAGCGCACCGTGGACACGCATATCAAACGGCTTCGCGAAAAGCTGGGCCAGGCTTCGCCCGAGGTGAGCCGCTACATTGTGACCGTGTGGGGCGTCGGGTACAAGTTCGAGGTGGCTTCGTGATCCGAAATAGTATCGTAGCCAAGATGTGGCTGACGATCGTCGGCATGGTGTTTGTCATTCAGGCGCTCCTGTCGGTTTTGCTCCAGCAGGTTTTTAACAAGTACATTGTGACCCGCGAAGAGGCGAGTCTTACCCAGCTCGCGCTGACCGTCGAGTCCGTTCTCGCCACGGAAACGGATCGCTCCATCAAAGAGCAAGTCGCGAGTGACATCGCCAGGCGTGTGGAGCGGGCGACGGTGGTGTATGGAATTCCGTATACCTCCAATGCGGCGCTGAAAGCAGCCTATGCCGCCATGACGCCCGCGCAAAGGCAGGCGCTGTCGCGCGGTCAGCCGGTCGCGCTGCGCGGGACTTTTGGCAAAGTGCATCGGCTCACCGTGTACGTGCAGATCCCGAATGCCCGAGCGCCGCAACCAGGTCTCGTGGCCGTCTCGCAGGACACAAGCGTCTTGGACGAGCCATTGCGAGAGATTCGCAACATGGTGCTGTTTGATACGGTGCTCGGCGTGATTCTCGCGACGGGATTTGCATTTGTGATCTCGAAAAATCTGTCTCGTCCGTTGGTCGACATGACCCGAGCCGCCGAGGAAATGGCGCGCGGCCACTACCGTCAGCGCGTTCGCGTGGTGACCAACGACGAAGTGGGGCGGCTCGGGCACACGTTCAATGCGCTCGCTCGTCAGTTGGCAGAGACCATCGAGCAGCTCTCGATGGAACGTGAGGGACTGCAGCGAATTCTTTCGTCGCTGCAAGACGGCGTTGTTGCGACCGATCTCGACGGCCGAGTTGTGTTGGCAAATCCTCCCGCAAAGCGCCATCTGCGCCATCTCTCGGTGGCAGAGCGCGGGATTGTCGATGAGGAGAGACTCCCGGATCGTCTAATGAGCCTATGGGTGCGTGTGCGTGAACAACAGGACGCGGTGTACCGCGAAGACACCTGGGACGGCCGCACCATCGGCATTACGATGCTCCCTTTGTACGAGGCGGACGGCACGACGTTGCGCGGCGCACTCTGTGTCCTTCGTGACATCACGGAGGAGAGGCGGCTGGATCGCCTCCGCAAGGACTTCATCGCGAATGTCTCGCACGAACTGAGGACACCTCTCAGCATGTTGCAGGGATACACGGAGGCTCTTCTGGACGACATCTCGGATGATCCAGATATGCGCCGCGAGTTGACGGAGATCATTCACGATGAAACCATGCGCATGAAGCGCCTTGTCAATGATCTCCTCAACCTCGCCCAGCTGGAAAGCGGACAATTCAAGCTCCATTTTGCGCGCGTCGATCTCACCCAGGTCATGCGGCGCGTGGCGCGCAAGTTTCAGGCGCTTGCGGGCGACGAGGACCAATTGGCGTTTGAAGTTTCCATCCCGGATCATCCTGTCATGGTCGATGGCGACGAGGATCGCCTGGAGCAGGTCTTCACGAACTTGCTCGATAATGCATTTCGGCATACGTCTCAGGGTACCATTCGATTTGAGCTGGACATTCGCCATGACTATGCCTACGTCCGCGTGGCCGATACAGGCAGCGGCATCCCGGAAGAGGACGTCCCGTATATTTTCGAGCGCTTTTACAAGGCGGATAAAGCTCGCACGCGGTCGCGGTCCGGAACCGGACTGGGCTTGGCCATCGCCCGCCAGTTGGTCATTGAGCACCGCGGAGAGATTTTGGTGGAAAGCCGGCTGGGAGAAGGCACGACGTTCACGGTGGTGTTGCCACTCGCTTTTTCGAATCAGGACGGCGAAGGAGGAGGCGTCTCATGACGTGGGTGTACGATTCCAAGCTGTATGACACCAAGTTTCAAGCTTCCTGCCGCCTGGCGCGGCTTGAGGACGCCGTGGCGTCCTCAAGCGATGCGCGCTATCTTTCGGTGTTTCAGACGCAGAACGGCCGGTACGGTGTGAAGATCTTACTGGCTCACGATTCGTCTGAGTCGGAACGGTGTTCGAAGTAACGCAGCCGGGTCAGCAGGTTCTTCTTTTGAGCCAGCACGTCGATCAATTGCCAGAGAAAGGATGCTTCTTCTTTGGACAATTGACTCATGCGATGGGCGGCTTCCAAATAGGGGAATGATTCCTCGTTGAGCACGAAGTGTTGGAGCGGCGTTGGCAGCTCGTAAACCGAATTCCGCATGCGCTTCGGTTCGTACGTCATCTCAGGGTCGCACAGCACGTGCAGCGGTACCCCTAACGCGTCGGCCAATCGCTTGGCGTAATCCAAAGAGGGTCTCCGTTTGTCGCGTTCGATGGAAGAAATGTGAGGTGTGGACACGCCCGCTCGCATGGCGAGCTCCTGTTGGGACCAACCGCGGCTCTGACGAATGGCTCTCACACGTGCACCAAATGAATCCTTCATCGCGATCTCCTCCCTGAAACCCCTCATGGTCTAACTCACCGACAATGTATCAAGGCCTCGGCTTCATTGTAAATGCAAAAATGGGAATAAACTTTACTGTTATGTACGAGTTATCTGCATCACCTCGGAAAGGATTTGTTGAATGTTATACTACTGTTCTGGCAAACCGCCTGCCAAGGGGGTCCATCGACATCTGTGGACTTGGCCGAAGTCTCACCTGGTTGCCATCACGGGAGCCGGCATCAGCGTGGAGAGTGGCTTGCCTACTGTGGACGATGTCGTCGCGGGTGTTCCACTACGGCGTTTGTTTCAGCCGACCCTATGGCGAGAACAGCCCCTTGAGGCGTTTGAGGCGTTCCGAATCATCGCCAGGGAGTGGCAGAGGAAGCGGCCGAACCGTGCACACTTGGCGCTGGCTCACGCAGACGTTCCCGTCGTCACGCAGAACATCGACGGCCTTCACTGGGCTGCGGGGAGCAAGCGGGTCATCGAGTTGCACGGCAATCTTCGGGAATTGCGGTGCGACGCGTGCGGCGGCATTTTTCAGTCTGCGTTGGCGTGGAAGGAAGCACTTCCGAAGTGTCCGACGTGTGGCGACGTGCTTCGTCCAGGGTTCGTCCTGGAAGGTGAAGAGGTGCGTCACATTGCGCGAGCGTTGGACTGGGTGACGGAAGCGCGGGGGCTGCTCATCGTGGGTACGGAACTTCAGATGACGCCAGTTCGCGAATTGTACGAAGTGGCGAGAAGGCGTAATGTGCCGATTGCTTGGGTGCGCGATCATGCGGAGGACTGGGTTCCCTATTTGCTCGGAGGCGCGAGTGGCTCGAATTCTCTTTTTTGCCCGGGTGAAGTATAGTAACAGCAGCGATGCGGTCTCGCCGCACCGCATGTTCTGACAAAGATGAGGGGATGTTGTGGAATCGGACAAGATTCATTACGTGCTCGTGACGGATCGCAGCCGCAAGGCGCGTTCTCTCCGCCAACTGTACGAGACCCTTGTGGCGGATCGCGCAGACGCTGCACGCCTAGAGGTGAACATCGGTGAGATTCACGGAGAGGGCGGTATCGAGTTGCGCGAGCGAGATCGGCATCGCGTCCTCGGCCTTCGTCTGCAGGACGAGCATATGAGTCCGTATTGCCAGACGAATATGAACCTGTTCCAACTGCTCATGTTGGACGAGCGCACCGAGATGAGCATTTACCGCGCCCAGCGCGCATGGCTGCTGGTGTTTCGTGGGGTCGCGAGTGGCCCGCGCCCGTTCGGCGCGCAGGGTTACGACCTTCGATAACTCACGTCCATCGAGTGCGCCATGGCTGCCGGGCGCGCCGCAGGATCTGAAGGCTGTATTCGCAGAGAAGGAAAAGCACGCCCGCGAGGACGAAGTCCGCGATGAGCGATCCGGCGAGTGCAAACGTGTCATAGACGCCGTGAGCGATAGCGGGTGCAATGTAGCCCCACGCTCGGGATGTGCCGAGAAACCGCGCGCGCGCGAACTGATATCCCATGAGGATGGCGAACATGAAGTGCGCAGGCACAGCGGTGAGGGCCCGGACGACTGCCGTCCAGAACCCCGAACTGGTGACGTACAAAACGTTTTCCACGGTCGCGAATCCAAGTCCAATGGCGCACGCGTAGACAATCGCGTCGACGGGAGCGTGCAGACGGCCGCGGTCGAGGACGGTTCGTTCGAATACGGCAGCCTTGAGAAACTCCTCCACCATGCCGGCGACAAAGAAGGCCGTCGCCAAAAGTCCCCGCCACGTGGTGGGTTGGGCCGACGCGTGGTCCAAGAGAGCTCGTTCGATCACGCCGGCCGGCAGCACTACGAGCGCACCTAACCCAAACAACTTGGCGATCTCGCGCTTGGGCTCTGGGTGGAGTCTGTCGTAGGCGTAAATCAGTGCGAGGAGCAGCAGTCCAGGCAGAACGGCGAGCGCGATGTACATCGATGCTCCCTCTTTCTTGTATGATTCGCTTGAAGCGGTTGTAGTGTTTCGTCTGGGGGACTGTTTTATGTTGTGGACGGGGGATTTGCGCGAACTCGAACCCAGCTTCGGCATGCCCGTCTCATACCGCCTGCGGTTGGAGAGCGCGGACGGGCCGTGTTCCATCCCGATTGCGGTGGGAGATACCCTGGTGTTTCGGGCGACGGGCGCGCTTCGCTGCGTGGCCTGTGGGAGAAGCGTCAAGAAGCTGTATCAGAATGGATATTGTTTTCCCTGTGTGCAGACTCTGGCCGAGTGCGATCTGTGCATCGTCAAGCCGCATCAATGCCATTTTCACCTCGGGACGTGTCGCGACGAGGCGTTCGCGGCGGCACACTGTATGGTGCCGCATTACGTGTACATCGCGTGGAGCAGCGGATTCAAGGTCGGGATTACGCGGAAGGGACGGCATCTCAAACGTTGGATGGATCAGGGAGCCATAGAGGCCGCCGTGATTGCGGAGGTGCCGGATCGGAAGACCGCTGGAGATCTGGAAGTGCACATCTCGCAGTGGATGGCGGACAAGACGCATTGGCGAAAGATGTTGGCCGACGAGGCTGGGCCGGATCGACCGCTCGTCGAGGTCGCACGCGAAGTACAGGCTTCTGTCGCTGAACCCTATCACCCCTATCTGGTTGCCGATGTGCGGCCAGAACGTCTCGCCTATCCGCGGCAACCGGGCTTCAACGTCATGCTCACCTCCCTCGTGCTTGCCTCGGATGAGGCGGTGGGCGGGGTCATTCGAGGAATCAAAGGTCAGTATCTCTTGTTCGACGACGGCGTGCTCAACGTGAAGCGCTGGGCGGGGCATGAGGTGGTTGTGGAGCACCGCAGCGCCTCATGTTCGGCGGAGGTGGGGGCAAACTAGGCGGGGAGGGGTACGAATGACCTGGATTTACGAAGCGCGGCTGTATGATTCGAAGGCGGTCGCGATGTACGTGGCCATGAACCTTCGCGATTCCGGCACGCGCCAGCGGCTGGACGCCTCGTCGGTTCAGGTCTACCGCACGCGGCGGGGCAATTACGGTGTGCGGTACCGGACGCTTGACGCTTAGCCGCGTGCGGCACGCGTCATCCTCTTGGCGAATACAATGAACAGCGCATCGTGGATCGGCCTTGATCCCGCCAAGGGGTGATGACAGGTGAAAAAGACTCATTCCACGCCGGGTAAGCGTGCCGCTCAGCTTCATCTACCCAATTTCGTCCGGCTTGTGGAGCGATATAAAAAGTGCGTCGTCGGCATTGAAGTCATCCAAACCCCCTACCGAGACCGCGCCCTCTTTTTTCCTTGGGAGCGGCCTTTGCCGCGAGAAGGACGCGCTGCCCTCAATATCGGAACAGGATTCATGTTCCACCCCAAGGGCTACATCCTTACCAACGAACACGTGATCGCGGAAGCGGATCGAATCATGCTTCGGGTGTTTGGCCGGAAGGACCTGGTCGAGGCCGATCTCGTCGGACGAGATCGGAAGCACGACATCGCAGTACTTTGGGCGAACATCCCGGTCCCGTCGCCCGTTTTGCGGCTTGGTCACAGCAAAGACGTCCAGGTCGGCGAGTGGGTGGTGGCCATCGGATCGCCGCTCGGGCTCGATCACACCGTGACGGTCGGAATCGTGAGTGCCAAGAATCGCCCGCTCCAGATCGGCGACCGCGAGTATCCCAACCTCATCCAAACCGACGCGGCCATCAACCGCGGCAACAGCGGCGGACCGCTCATCAACTTGCGGGGCGAGGTCATCGGCATGAACACGGCAGTCTCCCAGAGTTCTCAAGGAATAGGGTTTGCCATCGCAGCGGATGTGCTTCGCCAGCGCGTCAAGGCGATTCTGGGTGAGGCGTGATGTCGATGGACCCCACGTCCAGGATTGGGGCCGGGAAGGCTTGTTCGATTCAGAAGCCGCGCTGGACGTGTCGCCGCAAATAGAAGCGCTGACGCGGATTCTGATCGTACCATACCCGCACTATCCGCCGGGCCGTCCACGCGTTCCGCGGGACAAGTTGCTCCAACTGCGCGGTGATATCCATCAGGCGGACATGATGCCCGTCGACGATGATCCCGCTCTCTAATTCGTGCCACGCATAGCGAGTACAGGCGGATCGCCAAAAGTTGTGCATCGAGCCCTCGCTGTAGATGTGGAACTGACCATTTTCGAGCACGAACATGAGCGCCGAAGGTAGAAACATCACGTCGCCCGGCTGCTCGACGCAGGCTTCAAAGACTCGAACAATCGGGATCACGAGCGCCCCTCCTCTCCTCGCCCAAGTATACCAGGTGCTCGAACGGCGCAACCGCCTAATCCAACGGGCGCTTGCGCGCGTACGATCGTCAAGGGGAACTTGGAGTGGACTACTTAGATGCCTTGAGCCGAGCGGATGTCGTTGGGGCTCATCCTGGAGGACTTGCGTTGACGGAGTGGTGGCTCAATCGCGTACCCCTTTCGGCGGGAGCCTCTGTGCTCGACGTGGGGTGTGGGACAGGCGCCACCGCCCTGCGGCTTGCGGAACGAGGTATGCGCGTCACAGCACTTGACGTTCGACAGGACATGATCGACCGCGTGCGCGCCCGTGCTCAACAGGCTCATCTCGTGTTGGACACGGTCGTGGGATCGGCAGAGGACTTGCCGTGGCCAACCGCGTCGTTTGATGCCGTGGTTGGCGAATCGGTCCTTGTGTTCACGAACATCCCGGTGGTGTTGCAAGAAGTGCGTCGGGTGTTGAAGGCGAGCGGATTTGCCGTCTTTGTGGAGATGGTGGCGCCTATCCGTCCTCCCTCGGGATGGCACGAAGAAGCCGCACGTGTGTATGGAACGCGAGAAGTGCCCACGCTCTCCAGTTGGCGGGATCGTTTCCTTGCCGCTGGATTTCAGCCTGCGGTGTTGCGAACGGGGTCTATCTGGAGTCTTGCGCGTGAGGTTCCGCCTTCAGCTCCCGTTCCTGACGTCCATGCGGCCATACTCTCGGACCCCGAAGTCGGGCGTGCCCTAGCCGAGCATTTCGCTTGGATGGCGCGCTTTGGCCAGGCGCTTGGATACGCCGTGTTTCTGCTTGTACCGAAGGGATGAGCTCACGGCTGTAACCATTCGTCTGGCATTTTCCATGGAATAAAGTGAAGGTAATCGCAGCTCACCAATTGGTAATGAACCCCGTCGATCTCGCCATTCAACGCGAATCGATGCGCGGGGCCATGTAAATGTCCGTACACGCACGCTCGGACGCCGTAGGCTGCGAGCAGTTCATGAAATGGAGAGTCCAGACGTTGAGCGTCGATGGGCGGGTAGTGCATCAGACACAGAATCGGCTTTTCCTCTTTGACCGCTGCCTTTAGCGACAGCTCGAGGCGCAGAATCTCCCGCTTGAGAATGGGTTCGTCCACTTCCGGGTGATAGGAAGGGTGGTGGGGCAGCGTCCATCCTCGAGTGCCTGCGAAACACACGTCGTCAAGGACAAGGCAATCGTTCTGCAAGGCATACATGCGCGGAGGTAGCGCCTTGCGAACCCGCTGAATCCCTCCCCACCAAAAATCATGGTTTCCACGAATCAGCACCTTTTGCCCAGGAAGACGTCCGATCCAGGCCAGGTCGGGCGTGGCCTCTTCGAGCTTCATCGCCCAAGAAATGTCACCTGGCATGACCACGATGTCATTCTCTTGAACGCGCTCGTGCCAGTGGTGCGCGATCTTTTCGGCGTGATCGCGCCACGCTGGTCCGAATACATCCATCGGTTTGCTGTTCGAGGTATCCAAGTGCAAATCTGCGATCGCGTAGATGGCCACAGTGTTTCCCCCTTGACCGTTCCATGATATCACACTTGCTGACTCTGCCCGTCTTCTCACGCAGGCTTTCCCAGGGAGTTGGCATTCTCCCCGCCATCATCGACGCAGGTGCCTGAGAGGTGTTGAATGGGAGCGGGGGATATCGGATGTGGACGGAGGAACAGTGGGCCGTGATCGAACCCAAGAACGCCTCGTCTGTCGTGGTGGCTGCGCCTGGGAGTGGCAAGACCACCGTGATGACGGAACATTTGGCGCAGGTCATCGCTACGGGACGAATACCCTCTCAGCGCATTCTCGCCATGACATTTACGAGGCAGGCTGCCGAACACATGCGTCAGAAGTTACGAGGGCACGAACGACTGCACGCTGTAGACGTGGAGTCCTGTACTATGGGGACGTTTCATTCCGTCTTTTTTCGAGCGCTTTTGGAGGCGGATTGTCAAGTGTATCCTGTCCTCGGCCAGCGGGAGCAGTACGCTCTCATGCGAGAAGCCGTGGTGGACGTTTTGGGCGAACGCCGCGCCGTGAGCACGTACGAACTCCAATCGTATCTCACGCTGTATAGCCGGATGGTCGGCGGGATGGAGAGTGACAAGGTGGACCATCAAGAAAAGCAAATTCTTGAGTCATATATGCGCAGAAAGCGAGCGCTAAACCGCTGGGACCATGACGATATTCTTCTCGCGTCGCTCCATCTGTTTCAGTCGCCTTCGGCGTCGAAGATACGGCTGTTTGGAATGAGCTACATTTTGGTGGATGAGTTTCAGGACACGAATCAACTACAATGGGCTCTCCTCACGTCGCTCGTGGAGCGAAACGGCGCTTTAGCCTTCGTCGTCGGCGATGACGATCAGTCCATTTACGCTTTTCGCGGCGCTTCGCCCGTGTTTCTCCAGCGCGCTGCGGAGGTTCTTCCCAACGCTCGTCGATACTTGCTCACCTTGAATTTCAGATCCGACCGAAGAATCTTAGGTCACGCCGCGCAGCTGATTCGTCACGTCAAAGTTCGAGTGAATAAGCCGCTCCGCAGCGTGAGCGAGGCAGAAGGTGTCTGCATGGCGTATGAAGTCCCCGACCGAACCGCGCAATGGCGTCTTGTGGCGCATCTGCTCCGCCGCGCGATACGTGAAGGGCGCTCTGCGGCCATCCTGGGGCGCACGCGCCATCAGCTGGCCGTCGCGTGGATGGCGCTTCGGCGAGCCTTCGGAGCGCAGTGGGATATTGTCGCGAAGGGAGTTGAATTTCGCACCTTTCACGACAGCAAGGGCAAGGAATGGGATATCGTGGCGTTGCTTGATATGGCCGTGTCTCCTGGTTCGACTTTTGACATCGATATCGATGAAGAGCGGCGCTTGTTGTACGTCGCCATGACGCGAGCCCGACATGAATTGTACGCGCTCGTGCCTCGTGTGATGCACGGAGCGCCGCGGCGCATTCATCCGTTTTTGCTGGAGTCGGGAATGGAAGTGTGTCCTGTGAACGACACGCTGAAGAACGATGAAGTTCGAAATTAGTTGAAAAATCGCTGGACTTTTCGGGCTGTCATTTATACAATAAAGACAAAACAGAGCTGTTATATATCATCTGTTGTAGATCAACGGCGAATTCGACCCTGGGGGAGTGGTGAAGATGACGAGGAGTCATCCGGTGAAGGGTGGAGACTTGCAGGGCGTTGTCTTTTCAGACCAGGCGGATTTCCATGCACCCATGGAAATCAAGCGGGAGTTTGCGGATGCAGAAAATAAGCAATGGGTTCAGGAGCGCCTTCTGGACTATTATCATGGGAGCCGAGGATAAACGGTTTCAACCTGGCGGTTCATTCGTAAAGGGAGCGGTTCGACCAACGCGCCGACATGCAGGGCGGCGCGTGTTCTTTTTTGCTGACGCGCGCCAGTTTGCAAGCGTTCCGGCTGGCGCTGTGTTCCTGGTGTTTTTTCGCGCACCCCCTTGACACAGAGGGGGAGGCGGTGATAGTATCATTCTCGCCGCCCGCGAGGCGGCAGGAAATTCGCGCGGTGGCGCGGGAATCGCTCCTTGAAAACTAAACACACGAGACCACCAAGCCCGTAAGTCCTTGTGACCGA
>NZ_BAAJPH010000061.1:0-56251 GCF_057538885.1 Alicyclobacillus sp. CIJ1
AAATGAGCCTTTGAACAACGTCGTATCATCCTGTTTGCGTGCCCTCAAAAAACGCACTATATCAAGGCTTTTCGGACATTCGTGCACAGGCAAACGACCAGTTGCAAATCCCTTGCTAATCTTCGTTATCCGAAACAACGCTATCAAGGCGAAGCAAATCCGAGAACGCGGACGCAGCTGCTTCCTGGAGACCAGGCAGGACATGGCTGTAGGTATTGAGTGTCGTCGAGATGTTGGAGTGCCCCAAACGTTCCTGCACGACCTTCGGGTGAACTCCGAGTTTGAGCAGAATGGTGGCATGCGCGTGCCGAAGGTCGTGAAGACGTATCCGGGGCAAGCCGAGCCTCTTGATGATACGCTTGAAGGCCGCGTCCAACGTCTCACGCAAGGCATATGACCCGTCTACGCGGCACACCACAAGGTCGTTGTCCTGCCATGCTTGTCCCATGAGCAGACGAACCTCGTTTTGTGCTCGCTTGTGTCGGCGAAGAGCGTCTACGACGTCCGGCGTGATAGCGATCGCTCGATTCGATGCTGCATTCTTCGGTGACGAAACCAACAGCTTGTTCTGGACGCGCGTAACGGATTGGGTGACGTGAATCACACCGTTCTCGAGGTCCACGTCGCGCCATCGTAACGCTAAGACCTCGCCTACCCGCATCCCGGTCGTCGCCAACAACAAGAACGCAATCCCATATTGGTGTTCCATCGCTGCAGAGAGAAAAGTACGCAGTTGTTCCTCGTCCCACACTTGCAGTTTGGGCCGTTTCGGCGTTGGCGCATCGACTGCATCCATCACATTGCGAGTAAGGTATCCCCATTTCACCGCGGCCTTCATCGCCTGCTTGCATGCGATATGGACGATGAGCAAAGTGTTTGGCGTCAAGCCGTGCTCGTCACGGAGTCGGTTGTACAAACGCACAAAGTGCGTGGGCTTGAGGTCACAAATCGGAATGTGACCGATGTCGGCCATTGCGTACTGCTCCACGTACCATCGGTACTGCCTGATGGTCGACTCCTTGACCTTTGACCGTTTGAACTCCAGGAACGCCTCGAAAAGCTCGCGGAATGGCATCTTGGACGGCACAACGTAAGTCTTGTCGTGCACCTCTTCGGCGATGGACGCCAAGAATCGCTCAGCTTCGCGTTTCGTCTTGAAGCCCCCGTGCCACTTGTAGCGCTTCTTCCCCTGTTCGTCGTAGCCCAAGTAGACCACGACCGACCACGAGTTGCCACGCTTGCGAACGTGTCCGCGCACCTCAAACCCCTCCTTGCAGATGACGAGAACCCTGGTACAAGTCCATTCGCCGTTCCATCCATACCAATGGGACGCGAAACTCATCGGCCAAAGCTTGAATAGGCCTACCCTCGCATTCCGCGAGCATGTAATCTGGCGCGAGGATATGTGAAGACAAGTCGAGGACCTGAGACTCTTGCAATTCGCGCCACAGTTCCGACAGGTAGGTGCACAGCCAGCAATACGTGAGCCCGCGGGCAAGGTCCACGCGCTGTTCGCGCTCGTCGGTGTCTGTGCGGACAAACACTATCCAAAGGCCCTCGGCGACACAAACGCACCCAGACATATATGGGTTACGGCTCACGTATACACCGAGCTCTCGTGCCATGGCGTCCAGGTCGATGTCGCGTGGGGAGCGCCAGACCATATGCTTGGCAAGGAAGGATTCGAGGCATTTGTCAATGTCCATTGCACTCACCTCTAGAACATATGTTCTGTTTTGTAGCGAAAAAAAGAAGAGAAAACTTAGAAAAACCCTTTTACGCGGCCAGCACGAACATCGGCAATGCGCGACATAATGGACAGCACGTCGAGATAGGACTCATCGACGCATTGAAACAAACCGTCGCGCATCTCAAACACCAGCCAAAACGACATGGTTGCAGTCAGCGAACCGACGTTGCGTGTCGGCACAGCAATCTTGAACCGAATTTGTCGCACCTCATGGCCCTCTGGATAGCCGATTCGCTCTTCGCGGACACCACGGGTTCCTGGCTTAACATGTCGCGAAGATGATGGCTGCAAGTTTTCGCAAAAAGGGATTTGGTAAGGCACCTTATGATAAGGTGAGAGTTCGATAAGGTTCTCGTCATAGAGAAACGCTGTCGGGTTGTGATTGAGAAAGAACGACGGCATATCCAAAGTCCAATCGTACTTGTTGTGAAGCATGTATTGGATACGAAGAACATCCCACACATGTTCGGGTGGATGAACCCTGGATGGATAAGTCGGCTGTTCGCAAGCTTTATTCGCGCGATACATCTTCCATTGACAGAAGTCCGCGCACGACATGAGTTCGCGCGTGCAAGAAAGCAATGTGAACTCCACAAGTTCGTTTGAAACCGTAATCGGGGTCTCGACAAAGGTTCGAAGAATGGTCGAGGACACTTACTTCCGACCTCCATTCGCTCGCCGCGTGCGCTGCAAAGTGAGATGTCGTATCTGCTGCCAGTCGAACTCGATGGCCTTTCGCAAAGCTTCGCGTTGGTCCTCATCGGACGAGTTAAATTCCCAGAAGAACTTGTCGTCGAGATTATCCATGACCCACTCGATGAACGCCTCTTTTTCGGCAGGAATATCTGATACCGCATATCCGTTTGGCAAGCTCGTCCGGCCTAACAGATAGTCCGTGGTGACGCCAAAGTAGTCCGCTAAATGGGCGACCGTCTCCGTATCCGGCTGGTTATCACCGGTTTCGTACTTCGCGTAGGTCGAGCGATTGATTCCAAGCTCTCTACATAACTGCTCCTGCGTCACACCTTTTTGTCGTCTCAACACCCGCAACCGCTTTGCGAGGGTCATCTGCATCACCTATCCCTATTGTATGTGATGTGGCGTCACAGGAAACACAATGTTACGTAGCGTAACAAAATGTATTGACTGTCCATCTGGAGGACGTATAATGTGACGTGAGAGGACAAAGGGGGCGGTGAGATGAGGAGATGGTGGCTGGCCAAGTGGCGAATTGAACACGGTCTTACTCAAGAAGAGATGGCGGCTCGTTGCGGCCTGAAGCGTGTGACATACGCGAAGGCTGAGTACGGCAAGACCATATCGGTGGAAACCGCGCAGAAGATATCTCGCGTCGTGGGCGTTCCGTGGCCTCAATTTTTCGAGGACAATTGTCCTCTGGGAGGACAGGAAGGCGCATGAAAAGGTCGAATATCACCAACAAGCATGAATTGCCCGTCATCCTCTCTGTTGACGACTTAGCTCATTTCCTTCGAGTGAGCCGGGCAAAAGCCTACGACATGACGCGCCGAAAAGGATTCCCGGCTGTTCGCGAAGGACGACGTATCTTCATCCCGCGGGACGCGCTGCTCGCGTGGTTAGAGCGTACCGCGATGGAGAATGACGGGCAACCGTGTGCTTAGAACTTGGCGATTTTCGCCGAAGTTACTGGGATAGAACCTCCTGATGTTGTGGAAAATTTCATAGGATTTCCGAGATCGAAAGGTGTTTTGCTTCTACAAACAATCAACACGCCATTGACGACAGTGAATAATATCGAGCTTCCGTCCGATTCCATCTTATGAAAAACCGCATGAGACAAAGATTGACGTTCGACGACTTGTTTGAATTGGTCGAAGTCAACTTCGACGTAGACCATACGGCTACCTCCTAGGAACGTTCTAGCGTCTCAAGAAACCTCTCCAGCGCTTGGCGTTGCTCTGGTGTAAGCCGGCTGATTCGGTCGGACGATGGCTGCTCGTCCGAGAAGAACTCCGACAAGGTGACGCCGAGCGCAGAACAGAGGCGTTCCATCAGTTCAACAGTTGGGTTGGTGACACCGGACTCGACCTTGTTGATTGCGGATGCAGCAACCCCAGACAACTTGGAAAGACGGTACTGGCTTATGCCGCGGCTCTCACGGACCTGTCTGAGACGGGCTGCAACATCCACGTGCATTCTCGCCTCCGTTCTGTAGTTCTCTACGGAGAATTATACAGAGCAAATTTTATGGGACAATAATTTCTCGTAGAGGTTGACATTCTTACTCTTTAGGAATACAATATAGATAGGTTCGGGGGTGATAAGAATGGCGGTCAAAGTGAAGGAGGTTCGCCAGAAACAAGGGATGACTCTCTACGAACTGGCGAAACGCTCCGGATTAGCTCAGTCAGTCGTCTGGAAGATTGACCGCGGGATGATTAAGAGGCCAAGCATTCAGACCCTATCGAAGATTGCCAAGGCGCTTGGGTGCGAGGTGACGGATCTGTACGAGGACGACGAGGAGGTGACGAAGCGTGAGCGCGCCTGAAGCCGAGTTGGAGACCCTGCGAGCCGAGGTCCATCGCCTCCAAGAACGCCTAGCGATGCTGGAGGCAGGGCGGGCGTCCTACCGGGCCTCAGCGGAGCTCCGGTCCTACATCGAGGAGCAGTTGAAGGCCGCGGGTATCCTGGCCTCCGAGCACACGCGGGCGCGGCACATGCAAGTCAGTGCCGTGACCGAATGTGTGAAAGTCGCGTTGGGCTTACGCCGACTCACCGACCTCGGCGAATGGAACATCGACCGCGCCAAAGAAGTCGCGAGCCAGGTTGTCGACCTCATCGCGCGCCACAGGAGCGGGTCGAAATCTTGAGTTCGATGTGGACGTCGCGATCATTCTCGGAAAGTTCCTCGGCGAGGTCGTCCAAGGCCTCACGGATGAAGTCGAGGATAGTCCGGGCGCGAGGTGTCAGGTGGGTGAACGTTGAGGTTTCGAGGCGGTGCATTAGGATTCTCCTTTCGAGGTTAGTTGAGGTGGCCCGCGGGCCAGCCGAGGTTGGACAAGCCACAGGCGAGGGTGCCTGTTGCGGGCGAGATGAGATGAGTTGAGAGGAGGTGAGCAGAGGCGGTGAAGAGGAAACCGAAAGGGCACATCATCCTCCGCTTGCTGCGGGAGGCGGCCGGTCTCAGCCAAGTGGAGTTGGGGATGGAGATTGGCGCAGACCGAAACGTGGTAAGCCGCATCGAGGCTGGCCAGGACATCGACCCGCAGACCTTGCAGCGTTGGGTGGATGTGTGCGGAGGCATGGAGATGCTGGATTGGCTCATCGAGCACATGCGGGCGCTGCGTCGCTACCTGCATCTGCTGACACGTACAGACTACCACGCTTATGCGTGACAAAAGGCGGTAGGAATCGAGCGAAATGCGAAGGAGGGAAAGCACATGGCGGTCACACAAGCGTATGTGGAGTTTCGTTTGGAGGCGTGGAAAGCTCAGTATGAGCGTTTTCTGACGGACGTTCGTGACCTGTCCCAAAACATGAGGAAGAGCGCAGTGCGTGATACCGACGCATGGTCGTCAGGGTACAAGGCGGGTGCCGCCGCCGCGTACCAACACATGTACGACGACCTACTCGCGTTGTATCACGACTACTGCGCTCTTCGTCGTTTGCTGGCCCAACAGCAAACGGAAGGCTTCAAAAACACCGCTTCTGGCGACGACTATACCACGCCCGAGGCGATGGCACAAGGGAGTGTTGAGGCATGAGCGGACTTCCGGGTTACGACCGCTGGCGGCTCATGACACCCGAGGAGGACATGCCTTGGGCGTATGAATGGCCGGATGAGGATGAAGAAGACGGCGAGGAGATTTCCTGTGACTGCTGCGGTATGGAACTCGACGAGGACACGGCGGTTCCGGACGGGTCGTTCTGGCTGTGTCCAGAGTGTGCGAAGCTCCCGGTCCTGGACCAAGAGGAGGAGGTGAGCGCAGATGAGCATGGTTTTGGTGAAGACTCGCGACATGGAAAGGCAGGAGTGGCTTGAGTGGCGGCGTCGGGGAATTGGGGGCAGCGACGCCCCTAAAATCCTCGGTCTCAGTCGGTTCGGGTCGCCGTTCACCGTATGGCTCGAAAAGGTCGGTGAGGCCGAACCTGATGAACCTGGGGAGGCAGCGTATTGGGGAACCAAACTCGAACCGATTGTTGCGAACGAATTCGAGGCGCGTACCGGGTTCAAGGTTCGTCGCGTCAATCAGATGCTTCAGCATCCTGAGCATTCGTTCATGCTCGCGAACATTGACCGTCGCGTGGTCGGTCGTCGTGAGGGACTTGAGGTGAAGACATCTAGTGCGTGGCGGTCAGGTGAGTGGGAAGGCGACGAGATTCCCGACGAGTACTACGTGCAGTGCCAGCACTACTTGGCCGTTACGGGATACGAGCGCTGGCACATCGCAGCGCTCATCGGTGGCCAGCGCTTCGTTCACAAGGTCATCGAACGTGATGATCCGTTCATCGAGGCGCTTATCGAAGCCGAGAAGAAGTTCTGGTGGCACGTGGAGAATCGCGTGGCACCCGAGCCCGATGGCTCCGAAGCGGCTCAAGAGTTCCTGAACCGAAAGTACGCAACCACGAGTTCGGAAACCATCGAACTTAGTTCCGACGCTCGCAAGTGGATTGAGCAGTACGAGTACGCCAAGGAACTCGAAAAGCAGGCGGAAGCCTTGAAGAAGGAAGCCGAAAATCACCTGAAGGCTATGCTTGGCGAGTGCGAAGCAGGACACCTCGGGACATGGACGGTGAACTGGAAGTCCTACGTTTATTCCTCGCTCGACACGAAAGCCCTCAAACAGGAAATGCCCGAAGTGTACGAGCGATATCTACGAAAGACCAACACACGCCGCTTCACGATTCAAGGAACGAAGGAGGCGTAACTCATGGCACGAGTCAGTGGTGGAAATGAGGCTTTGCTGAAGCGCGCACAAAGCCAGGCTGAGAATAAGCCAGCACACGCGAACGGAGCAAACGGTTCAACGGTGACAGGAACCATTAAAGCATTATTGCAAGCTCCGTCGATTCAGGCGAGGTTTCACGAGGTTCTTCGGGACCGTGCTCCGCAGTTCATGTCGAGCATCGTGAATCTTGTGAATAGCGACCCAAGCCTCCAGAAATGCGAACCCATGAGCGTCATCGCGTCGTGCATGGTCGCGGCGACGATGGACCTGCCCATCGACAAGAACCTCGGGTATGCGTGGATTGTGCCGTACCGAGACAACAAGAACAATCGATTGGTTGCACAGTTCCAGATGGGTTATCGAGGATACATCCAGCTTGCTCTTCGCACCGGCAAGTACGCGAAAATCAATGCTCTGCCCATCCACGAGGGCGAGTTAGTGTCATGGAACCCGCTCACGGAGGACTTTGTGTTCGATCCAGACGCCAGAAAATCGGACAAGGTAGTCGGATATGCAGGGTACTTCCGGTTGGTGAACGGCTTCGAGAAGTTCGTGTATTGGCCGATCGAGCAAATCGAAAGCCATCGCAAGAGGTTTAGCAAGACGCGACAAGGCGGCGTATGGGAACAGGATTACGACGCGATGGCGCTCAAGACGGTCATCCGCAACATGCTCGCGAAGTGGGGAATCTTGAGTATCGAGATGCAGAAGGCGGTCACGACCGACGAGAAGGCGGCGGATACGACAAACGCACAGGACCCCATCGATGTTGAGTGGCGTCCAGTGGACGAAGAGCCGGTTGAAGAGCCTGAAGAAGCCAAACCCAACGAAGAGAGCAAACCCGAGGAACAGACGGCCAGCAGCGAGATTACAGAAGCCGAAACCAAACACGAAACGACCCACGAAACGACCGAAGAGGCGGACCTGTTCGAGGGGTTGGAGTTTTGATGGAGGGACAACGAGTGGAGCAACAGCCATTCTGGGACAAGCAAGAGACGGTCGGGGAGATTATGCGCGGTAAGTACAACACCATCGTAGTCAGTCGATGCGAGAAGAACGGCAACAAGTACGTGGACATCCGAAACTGGTACATTCCTCGCGGCGAGTCGGAGTGGCGGCCTGGGAAGGGGATTTCGATTCCCTTCCCGGCGGTGAAAGAAGTTGTGAGGTACATCGAGGAGGCTGCAAAAGAATGAGTGTTCTGCTGGTTCCGTCAAAACTCGCTCATCATCCAAAAATCATCAAGCTATCCAGACTGCTTGGTGAACCTCCGCACAGCATGCTCGGCAGGGTTTTAATGCTTGCTTGGTGGTCGGCTGAGTATTGCAAAGGCGACAACATCACTCGATACTTCGACCACATTACGGAGGCCACCAATTGGATCGGATCACACGATAGGCTAGCCAACGCTTTGTTTGAATCGAAGATTCTCCTTACTGACGAAGGCGGAAACATCTATCTATCCGGTTTAGTCAGAGATGAATACGACGAAGACGTTTATGAGTTCGACCTGAATGACTGAGAGGGCGTAAAGATGGCGCGGAAGGTCTTTATCAGCAGCGACATGAGCATCGATGAACAACTCGCTGAGGTGGCGGAGCAAGACTCGTTAGCCGCTTTGCTGTGGCCATGGCTCCTCACGACTTTCGACGACTGGGGAAGGGCCGAGGCTCATCCGCGCCGTCTCAAGGCCAAAGTCTTCCCCATGAACGACATGGTCACAGTCGAGGTCATCGAGAATGCGCTACGCCTCTACGAGAAGGTCGGACTGCTCGTGCTCTATGAAGTCGACGGAAAGCCCTACATGGCCATACCAGAGGACAAGTGGTACAAGTACCAAACACACATGAATCGCTCACGGCGTCCCGGCAAGGACAAGATGGACTCCGACTTGCCTGCGCCGCCGTCGGGGAATCGTGGGGAATCTAAGGGACCCCACGGGGAAATCAAAAATCCCCACGGGGCCCCACGGGGGTCCGAGGGGGTTAGTGGGGGTTCATCGGAACCCCACGGGGCCCCGCAGTTCCCCTTACCTTCACCTTCACCTTCACCTACAAATACAACAACAACCACAACAACCACCGCGCACGCGCGCGAAGGTGAAGGTGAACACATCGAGGGAAGAGTGGCATATGACGAGCAATACCACCCAAAGCGAACGGACGATAGGCTGGCTAGGGTAGCTCAAGCGTATGAGGGAGAGATTGGCGTTCTAACGTCAGCTATCCAACAGGCGCTCATCGAAGCGGTAGACAAGTACCCAGAGGACTGGATAACCGACGCGATACGAGAAGCGGCTATCAACAACGTCCGGAAGTGGTCATACGTCCAACGTATTCTCGAAACTTGGCAACGAGAAGGCCGAGGAACAGTGGTGGAACCGAAGGGGAGGCGTGTTCGCCCAAAAACACGGGACAAGCCTGCGGAAGAAGGGGTGAAGACACGTGGAGCACCTGTCCGACGCGATAGCGAGGACGTTGACTGGGATGAGCTTGAACGCGCGTTCTACGGGCAGGGATAAGTGTCCCTACTGCGGTGAGACGATGAGGCAGATGACCACGGTACAAGTCGGAGGGCGCGAAATACCGTTTGGGCCATTCGTGTGCGACTGTGAGGCGTTCCAAAGGCATCGGGCCGAGGTCAACGAGCGCAAGCGAAAAAAGCGCGAGGAAGAGGAGCGCCGCATACGCGAGATGCGTATCGAGCAGTTGTTCGCGACGAGTGGTCTTCCATCCCGGTGGCGGAATAGGACGTTCGAAGCGTTTGTCGTCAACGAGTCGAATCGGTCGGCGTTTGAACGTGCCAAGCGGTTCGCGGAAGAGTTCGACCCGAGAAGTGGACAAGGACTTCTCTTCACAGGAGACGTGGGCACGGGGAAGACGCATTTGGCCGCTGCCATCGCCATGGAACTGCTGAAGCGCGGTTTCTGGGTGGTCTTTGGGACCATTGGCAGCCTACTCGCAGACATCCGGCATACATACGACGACGCGGCGAAGGAGACGGAAGCGGATGTCTTGCGCAGGCTGAAGCGGTGCGACCTGCTCATCATCGACGACCTCGGCAAGGAAAAGGTCACGACATGGGTCAAGCAGATGGTATTCGAGGTCGTGAACGCAAGGTATGACGACAATCGGCCACTCATCGTGACGACGAACATGAAACTCCGGGACATACGGGACCGATACGACCGAGTGGAGTCTGACAGCGACACGTTTGGCGTTGGCACGGCCATCGTGGACCGAATCGTCGAGATGTGCGAGGGCGTGCAGATGATGGGGAAAAGCTGGCGCGTCCAGACACGAATGGCGCAAATCGAAGGCGAGAAAGGGAGGCGCGAAACGTGCGAGTGATGATTGTGTACGAAGGCGACGACCACAATCCCAAACATGATGCGGTCGACGGGTATGCACGAGCGCAACTGCAGGCCATTCATTACGCCATGGAAGCGTGGGCAAGGATGCTCGCTGAGCAACACCAGGAGAACGAGGCCATGCGCAAGGACCTTGAGAACCTGAAAGAAAACGTCGCCCACCTCGCCGCCACGGTCGCGGCCCTGCAACGGTCGCTCAATACCATGGCTGCGGAGCTCAGGGGATGGGAGGCGCGGCGATGAGCCTGTTCGACGACGACTATCCGACCTGGAGCGTCGTGACGGTGGCTGTCCCGGTTCCGAGATTCGTCATCAGCGAACCGTCCTACGCCTCCATCTCGCTCGTAGTATCGTGGTTCGACGTTGTGCTGCTGGCGCTCATCGGATTCTTGGCGGTGCATGTGTGGTGGATGTGGTTCGTGTTCGCGATTCTCGCCGGGTTGTGTCTGGAGATGGCGGTGTACACCGAGGTGACGGAGCAGGTTGGTGAGGAGGACACGTAAACGTGAACAGGCGCTCGTTGAAGATGTTGAGTCTCTTCAGTGGGGTAGGGTGCATTGACTTAGCGGCTTCGTCGCACGGCATTCAAACCGTCATGTTTTGCGAAATCGATCCGTATTGTCAACGGATTCTGGCAAAGAGATTCCCTGATGTGCCCATTGTTCCGGACATTCGAGAAGTCACATGGGACAAGGTTCGTGAGGTGACAGGACTTGAGCAAATCGACATCGTTGCTGGAGGATGGCCGTGCCAACCCCATAGCGTCGCAGGGAAGCGAAAAGCCTCTCAGGACGAACGGGATCTTTGGCCCGAGCTACGGAGAGTGCTTCGCGAGATTAGGCCCAGATGGTTCGTGGGCGAAAACGTACCAGGGCTACTATCAAGCGAATCTGGACGGTTCTTTGGAGCCGTACTCCGGGACCTGGCCGAAATGGGGTTTGATGTACGGTGGGGCGTGCATGGAGCATGTGACGTGGGTGCGCCGCATCGACGGGAGCGGGTATTCTTACTTGCCTACGCCGCAAGTGCTTGATTCTCAAACTGGCGATGATCCCTCGCGCGCTCAACGCAAACGCGAGGAAGGATGGTCACAGAACCTTAATGATGCAATCCTTTGGGGAACGCCAAAATCTAGCGAGTATAAAGGGTCTTCGGCATATGGGACGAAGGCGTGGGCGAGGGACGTCGAGAGACAGAACCTTAAGGCTCAAGTGATGGAACCTAGTCATCCAGGGCAGTTAAATCCGGATTGGGTGGAATGTCTGATGGGACTACCCGTCGGATGGACCGACATCGATGTGGAGAATGACCAGTTGCAAAGTGTGCCATGGCCAGCAGGGTTTGGCCAAGAGCAGTTTGAATGGGAACCGCCTCGTGTGACGAAGAAATCGAAGAACAGGCGTCAGCGATTACAGGCACTAGGGAACGGCGTAGTTCCGGAACAAATCGCTCCCGTCTTCGCCGAATTGGTTAGGCTGGAGCGTGGTGACGGCGCATGTGGACCGTGAAGGTCAACGGCAAGGTCATCGGCCAAATCCAAGACGAACGAGCTGTCGACAACGCGGTCAAGAAAATCCTCGAACGCGCTCAGCAACGCTACCACGGGATGGTGAGCATCGTGTTCGAGGACGAGAAGGGCAGGCCGGTGAGGGTTGTGGGGTTCCATTTGTGAGGGGGGGATGAGGAGATATGAGCAACATTCTTCCGGGGACGCGCGTGAAGTGGACGAGCCAAGCCCAGGGCTCGTGGGTGGAGAAGAGAGGGACGGTTGCGGCGTTCGTGCAAGCCGGGAAACAGGCGTCGCGATATATCCCAAACAACGAAAAAGCGCGGTTGAAGGCTCAGGACGTGTCACAAGTGGACCGGTACTTGGTCGAGGTGCCGGGGCGCGAAGGTGACGTACTACTACTGCCCGAGGGCAAGTCAGGTGGAGGTTGACGAGGGATGAGAACTCGAGCCGCCATCATCAGTGAGTTAAACGAGCTCTATCGCGAGAAAAACCGCCTCTACGGCGACAGTTTCCGCGAGACGTTGCGAGAGTTCGGGGCGGTCGCGGCCATCGTGCGGATGATGGACAAAATCAACCGCGCGAAGACGTTGGTCAAGCACGTTGATGCGTCGGGCGAGCACGAGGTCATCCACGTCGTGACAGACGTGAACATGGCGGGCGAGAGTTTGCGCGACACGCTCCTGGACCTTGCAAACTACGCCATCATGACGGTCGAGTGGATGGACGCGCATGAGATGGACGAAGGAAGAGCTTTCGATAAGGACCCGCAATCCTGGGCGAACGCTCAGAAGGAACTCGAGGATGCGTTGATGAGTCGTTTGCGGAACAAGATTCAGCCATGAACAAAACGGGAGGTGAGCGCGATGAAGATGGACGTTGAGGTGGGCGACACGCTGTATCTGGTGCTACACGGACCCGGGTGCACGTCGCCCGATGGACATGAAGGACGAAATGCGTCCATGCGCTGTGAATGGGTAAGCGTGTACTACGTGGGCGAGCACTACGTGACGGTGGAGGTGATGGCCGGGTACACAAGGTGGGGCGATGCGAGAAAGTATCGCGTGGCGTACACGTGGGACGACCTAGTGAAGCGAATCATGCTGGCGAAGGAATACGCGAAGAGAGGGGCTTGATGGACATGGCGATGCGGCTGACGGCTGTCTGGCACGAAGACGACCGCCTCAAGGGAATCGAGGCGGCCAAGAAGGAACTTGATGCGGCACTCGCGGAGTGGCGGCTCCGCGAGCGGCAGTACCTTGACGTTGAGCCTGGAGACTGGCGGATTCACGACGCACGATTGCTCAGGCTCCAGGCTGCTGAACTTCGGGTCAAGGCTGCAAGGTTAGAGTACGCCGCGGCGGTGGATGGGGTCAAGGAACGTGCATGACATACACATGCGAGGAGGACGATGGGGATGAATAAGGCGACGGCGTTCGAAGCTCGAATCGAAGAGGTGCGCGAAAGGTCCAAGCAGACGAGTGCACTGCTCCGATTCCTGGCGGACAGCTACGAGCAATCGCAAAAACTGAGGATTGCAAGTGAGAATCGCGTCCGCGCGATGAACCAGGGGTCGGATGAGACACACGACGAGGACCAGGACGACATGTTCGCGTTCCTCGCCGATGATATGCGGGCCATCGAGTATAAGTTGTATACGCGCATGAGGAAGTTAGTCAAGAATCACCCGGCGTGGCCGTGGCTGTCGACAGTGAAGGGTATTGGGCCTACACTCGCAACCAAACTCCTGGGCCTCATCCCAGACATCTCGTCGTTCGACACGGTGTCGAAACTGTGGCGATACGCTGGATACGGTGTTGTCGATGGGAAGGCTGAGCGGCCACAGAAGGGAGAGAAATTGCACTACAACAAGCGTCTAAAAACGACGTTGTATCTGGTTGGGACGCAGTTCCTCAAGTCAAATAGCCCGTACCGTAGGATTTACGATGACGCCAAGCGGTACTACCAGGAAAATCGGGATTGGACGCCTGGACATATCCATCAAGCGGCAATGCGCAAGATGGTGAAGGTGTTCCTGCAACACCTGTGGGTCGTGTGGCGTATGGAACTCGACCTCCCGGTGCGCGACATCTACGCACTGGAGAAACTGGGCCACACCACGTATTACACGTGGGAGGAGTTCGTCGAAGAACACGTAGGGTGACATCTTGTAGCCGTATACGATGTGAGAACCGAAGTAAGTATGCGAGCCGTAAAGGAAATGAGGCCCATAGGAATAGTGCGAGCCATTGAGTAATGTGAGGCCCAAAAGGGAATTGCGAGCCGTTGTATGTTTGAGAACCGAGTATTGGGTGCGAGCCATACTGTGGGTGAAACCCGTTGAAGTGGTGCGAGCCACAGGACACCGTGAGACCCAGACCTGGAGTGCGAGCCGCGAACCAAGTGAGTACCGATGGCGGCGAGCGAGCCATTAAGGACTTGATAACCGATGGAGCCGAGCGAGCCAATCGATCTCTGAGGCCCAAGGACACCGAGCGAGCCGAAAGGTGGATGCGACCCGATGTGAAAGTGCGAGCCATGTGGAAATGGAGAACCGAAACGTCTATGCGGAGCAATGAGGAGGATGAGGGGCCATGAGCAACGTGCTTGACGACATCCGTGATGTGCGTCAAAGGGCGGCAGCCATCCTCGGCGGACGCAAGTTGCAGATGCTTGAGGAGGCGGGGATGAAGTATGGCGAAGAAGGAGTACATTGACGAGTTTCCGACGACTCATATGGTGGGGTGGGTAGAATGAGTCTGCTTAGTTCAGTTTATGTAGTTTGCCTGTGGTACGAGGAGATGGAGGATATGCCGCCGCTCATCGATGTTTACGCGAATCCGCAGGACGCGCAATCACGTGCCAATCAACTCATGGATGAACATCCTGATGGATTCGTAGCGATACTTGTGACAAACATACGTTAAAACGAGGTGGTCATGTGCGCATTCTCGGAATTGACCACGGGACGCGATACGCGGGATGGGCGGCAATCGAATCGACGGATGAGGGAGACATCATTTGGCTAGGACAAGGGCTCATCAACCTGACAGCCGACGTCGAATTCGGGGCGAAACTTGCGGCCTTGCATTCGGAAGTCGAAAAAATCGTGGATAGCGTTCGTCCTCATGTGGTTGCTGTGGAAAAACCAATGGCGATGAGAAGCGGTGACGTCGCACGTCAACTCATCCAAATGTACACGGCAGCGCGATTGGTGGCGGACATTCGCCGTATCACGGTTATAGAGGTCACGCCACAGGCGCTCAAACTTTACACCGCGGGCCATGGCGGAGCGGAAAAGGACGATGTGGCGCGGGCGTTGTGCGAGCTCTACGGGCTGGAGTACGACGAGATTGCCGTGCCGGAGTACTACAAGACGGGGAAGCGCAAGGGGCAAATCAAGGGGCGGCTGTACGACGTGAGTGATGCGTGCGGGCTGTGCGTGGCGGCGATGCGGATACTCCGCGACACCATCAAGGGCGGTGGGCTGGATGCCGGACTGGATGTTGTCAATAGCGCGGGGACGAAACGGAGTGCCGATACGCAACATTCGCCTCGAAGACGAGCGCAAGCCTGAACCGTCCCCGGTCGTGACGTATCGCATGTCGCCGGAGGAAATCGAGGCGTACCTGCGCGAGAAGTACGGGGACAAACTCGATGGGGCGAAGAAGAACGCGACAAGGCCACTATGCGAACCGAAAAGGGAGGACAGTGCGGCCATGGATGTGACTCTGGAGGACATCAGGACGCCTGTGATGACGCTGGAGGAATATCTGGAGCGGCGCGTGGCGGGCATGCGCAGGCCGGAGATATGCAAGGAGTTCGGCATTGAACGCGACGAGCTCATTCGAATCCTTCGCGAATGGGGCCTGCGCGACATGGTGAGAGAAGGCCGCGTGCTGATGAAGATATCGAGTTACATGGCTGGTGGGATGGCCTTCGATGAAGCCGTGGACGAGGCGATGCGAGTCGAGTTCGGCAAGGACTACGCGAAGGCTGAGGCCGCGCGCGAAGCATCTACGGAACCTACCGAAGTGGCGCAAGAGGCGCAAGAGACTCAAGCGACCGAACAGACCGAGGATATCCACAACGCTGAGGACAAGCCTGTGGAAACTGTGGAGGAGACGGAGGCGCATGACATGGCGACGGAGACGGCTGAGGCGCTATTGGGTGCGAAGGTTGAGGAGGACGATGAGACAGTGGTCGAGGCAAATCCACACGCGAATGCAGGCGAGGAGACGCATGTCGTCGCCCATCTGATTGCGCCTCGAAAGGTGACTGTAACGATGACGCTCGACGAGTACATCATGCGCGCGGCATTCGAGGCGATTGTCGAGGACGTGCACGAGACCGCGGTCATCAAGGGCTGGCACGAGACGAAGGTGCCGATGCCCATTCATCTGGCGCTCATCCACAGCGAGGTCAGCGAGGCGCTGGAGGCAGACCGAAAGGGATACGGCGAGGACAAGGTGGCTGAGGAATTGGCGGACGTCATCATCCGGGTGATGGACACGGCAGCGGCGCACGGCCTGAACCTTGCAGACGCGCTGTTCCGCAAGATGGCCATCAACAAGAACCGTGAGTATCGGCACGGAGGGAGGAAGTACTGATGGGTGAGGAAGACGACATCGCCATCTATGATTGGCGACCGCTCAAGGTGCGCAAGGGATTGCCGACAGTGGTGGAGCTTACGTTGGTCGTCGGGGACGATGTGCGGGTGCTGGAGTACGTTCTTCGGCACCCGGACCAGTGGCAGCCGAAATCGCACAAGGAGAGGAGGGTGACGCAATGAACACGACGGCGGTGGTTGGACCTACAGAACTGCTCTACAAGGCAGCAATGGCGTCGACGCCCGTGACGGCGCCGAATGGGAAACTCGTCGAGTACCATCCGCTCGACCCAGGGACCCTTGAGGGCCGGTGCTATCTGTGCGGCGCATACGGCACTGGGAAGCCAAAGAAGAAGGTCATCAAGGACACGTTCACGGACCACTCATGGGCTAAAGCGCCATCTAGCGATATGGTGTGCGACTACTGTGCGTGGGCGCTCTCCTACAAGTTCGACACGCGATTGTACACGCTCTATGCGACGGAGCGCGGATTGCGACTTCTGAGCCGCCGAGACATTCGAGGCCTACTCCTCAAACCGCCCGAGGCCACCCCTTATCTGCTTTGCATTGCGGTGAGCGGGCAGAAGTGGCTGCATTTCAAAGCGACGGTTGGGTACTCGCGGGATGAGTGGGTGTGCATGCTCGAGGAGCGGAAAATGCGCGTGCAGCCTCACGTCTTCGCGGATGTTCTCGACGTGGTGGAATGTCTGTATCGGACGTTCACAAAGGACGAAATTGCTTCTGGCGAGTATCAGGCCCACAAGATTCTGCAGTACGGGATGGGCGCATGGGAACGAGACGATGCGAAGGTAGCAAGATACCGCGGGTCACGTTTACTGGAACTCGCCCTTTTCGTGGCGCAGCGCCAAGATGCGAAAGAAACGGTGGAGGTGTAAGGCGCGTGTACTACGGATTCGATACATCGGACGAGCATGCGGCGATAGGTGCCCTCCTGGTCTATGGCATCTATCGCTCTCGAGACACGAAGCGATTCAAGGTCACACCGTCTATGTGGGGCACCATTGAGCAGGCAGTGAAGTCTTCGGCCAAACGCGCGATGGACCTGAACGACTTCATCGAGAAGCTGAAGCCGAAGCTGTACTGCGCGAGCATCCAGCCGCGGTGGATGTGGGACGGAACCACACGGACTATGGCGGTGCGCGTGGACCCAGAGACGGGGGAAATCATTCAGGTCCAGGACGATGGACGACGGGTGTTCTGGACACACTTGCTCGAGTCGGCAGACCACGAGACCGTGTTGGAACGGTTGTACAAACGGACAAGCCTCATCATCGCGCTGGTGAGAGACAGGATTGAACGCGAAAAGCCGCTTGAGGTCCGCGGAATCATCAAGTCAGAGGACTACGAGGAGGAGATTGTGGATGCGTAAACACACAGGCACGCTGGAGGCGGTGTTCACGCTCTTGGCCCCCATGTCGCATATCGGTCAGTCCCACGGGCCGGACAGCTATCTGGACACGACCTACGTGTTGAGCCCGGACGGAAGGCCAGTAGAGGTGTTTGTGTATCACGGCAATGCGTGGCGAGGAGCGTTGAGGGACGCCGCGGCCTGTTATCTGCTTGAGGTCCTAGGCCGAGGAGATTCCATTCGCATTCCGCTGCCGCTCTTCTACCTGCTCTTTAGCGGCGGAGCCATCGGCGGCGACCAGTCCATCGACATCGACCAAGCCAAGCGGATACGCGAGGCCCTACCTGGTCTCTCGATATTCGGTGGAGGCGCGGGGAACATGCTACTTGACGGAAAGATATGCGTGCACGACGCCTATCCACTGTGCAAAGAAGTGCAACACCTCTTGCCTCCGGCGCTTCGCAATCCAGACGCGCTGTCATGGCGCCAGATGACGACAGAAAGGAGCCATTCGCGCAAGGACGACGCGAAAGACCAAAACCTGAACGTGTACTTGTACACGGACGACGACCGTCTGGCTCTTGAGGCCGCGAAGACCGATGGCCAGTTGTCGCTCTTGCCCGCGGAGGGCGAGCCGAAGAAGAAGCGCAAGGCAAGCGACAAGACCGAAGGAGATACGAGGGATGCGCGACCGCAGCAGATGCGATATACGACGGAGTGCCTGATGGCAGGGGCGAGGCTGTGGCAACAGACGGACGTAAAGGGGCTCACAGACCTCGAGATGGGCGCATTGGTTTCGGCCATCGACTACTGGAGCCGGTCGCCCTACATCGGAGGTCAGAACCGGATTGGATTCGGCAAGTGCGCGGTGGAAATGACGTGGCGACCCCGGGGAAGCGAACCCGAACCGTTTGCCATGGTCACGGGTGGCGCGTTGGAACTGGGTCCTACGGCCAAGGAGACGAAGCGGATGTACGACGAGTTCCTGCAGCAGTACATCGCGTACCTTGAGGAATCTCGCGAAGGGCTGGTGAAGATGCTTGAGGCCGCTACGGGTTGACGCCTATATGTACGACGGTCGGGTAGCGACATCTGACCTGTACCTGCCACTCGATAGCATGCTCGCGTGGTCTTGGATCTACGAGTACGAGCCGGAGCGGCTAGCGGCTACGACAAGCGGGATTGACGGGGAAATCTATCAGCCGCCGCTCCCGATTGAGCGGCGAGAAGCAAATGGCGAATGGTATTACGCCTGTTCGTTCGCCATCGGCAAGCCGGTGATGGAGATCACGGAGTACTGGAACAAGCGCTTTGACGCCCAGTACGCCGAGGAGTACGTCGACTTCCAAGGTCGGCGAGGCAAAATCAATCCTTCTGCCGGTCGGTACAAGGCGTATCGAATGCCGGTGGTTGTGTACCTCATACCACAACTTACGTGGTATCTCGTCGGAGATGAGGATGAAATCCGACATCTCCTCCGAAATATCACGCATATCGGCAAAAAGCGCAGCCAAGGGAAGGGCAAGGTGCGCGAGTGGGTCGTAACACGGGCGGAGGAGGACCTTTCGCACCTGCGGCCCGTCCCAGACCCGGAAGGTGATGATTACGGAGCCGTCCGTCCTCCGTATTGGGAGGCACGGAACATGATGCGCGTTTCGTGGCCGGACGGATGCGAAGTGCTGGCGTGCAAGCAGACGGCCTATGCCGTGGAGGTGATGTGAAATGGCGAAGCGTGTGAAGGTCGAAAGCAAACCGCCCAAGACCATAGCTGCGCCGAAACCAGATGACCAACAGGAGGGTGAGCGGTGATGAGGCCGGATGAACGGGAGCGGTACTGGTTGCACAGCCTGTCGCCCGCGTATCAACGCAAACTCGAGCATTCGCTTGAGGTCATCGACGAGGCGCTGGCGCAATCGAAAAAGCCCTATGTTTCCTGGAGCGGTGGGAAGGACTCCACGGTCCTTCTCCACCTCGTCCGGTCGCGGAAACGAGATGTCATCGTGGCGTTCTTTGATTCAGGCGCGGAATTTCCGGACACCTATGCATTTATCGAGCGCATTGAACGTGAATGGAACCTTGACTTGTACTGGCTCGAGCCTTCGATGACGCTGCTTGACATCTACGACTACGTGGACATGTGGAAGAACAGGCCGCAGACCAAGACGCTTCACCGTGGCGAGATTGAACGGATTCTCATCAAGGAGCCAGCGCGCAAGATGAAGCTCGATGTGGGATGCGATCTTTGCTTCATGGGCCTTCGGGCATCGGAATCAAATGCGCGTCGATACAACCTAGGCCATCGCGGGGAAATCTACGAGGCGGAGTACGATGGAATGACGCACTGCAATCCTTTGAAAGCATGGCAGGCGGCGGACATCTGGGCGTACATCGTATCAAATGACCTGCCGTACAACCCGGTGTACGACAAGGAGTGGCCGGGAGGGCGCGAGGCGATTCGTGTGGGGGCGTATGCAGGCTCGACAGACATGACCTTGGCACTCGGCAGATGGGCATTCGTGAAGCGGCACTATCCGCAGGTGTGGCGCGAGTTTGTCGCGAGATTTCCGGGTGCGAGTCGGTACGTCTAAATTCATCCTCGAGGAGGGACGGGTGGTGTTGGCGTTGGCGGAAGCGGTGACGATGGAGCAGAAACTGCGCCGGTGGAACTATCTTGAGCGGCGGCGTCAGCATCTCGAACGGCGCAAGGCGATGTATGAGGAGCGCATCGAGCGCCTGCGGGACGAGCTCACGAGTGAGGGCATCCTGAGTGCTATCACGCAGAAGTACGAGCACATGCTGCTCGGGTTGCCGTCGGCCAAGGACAAAATCTACGATAGGCAAGCGGAGCATTTGGTTGCGTCGCTTGACGCACTCGAAGAATACCTCGCGAAGTACGACAGCATCGAGCGCGAATTGCGTTCCGTCACGCGCGAAATCGAGGAGATTGAAGACGCGGTGGCGTGCCTGGAGCCGCGGTATCAGCAACTGCTCACGATGTTCCATCGTGACAAGATTCCGTGGCGCGACATCTGCGAGACCATGTACATATCCAAGACGCGCCTGTATGAGATGCTGGAGACGGCGTATCAGATGATGGCGATTTGAGGCGGAATGAAACCGGAATGGAATCGGAACAACACAGGAATGGATGGCATGTATCTTTTTGCTGGTTGGTCTATCATGATATTGCGCGGACTTGCACCGAACGCCACGAGCCACGCGCGACGGTCCAACCCCCTTGTCCTCCTTTTGCGATATAGCGCCAGTGGCGACATGCCACTCTCGCCGCTGGCGTTGGGCGTCCGAAATCCATCACAACACGGATGATGGGGTCGGGCTCGGGCGTCCAACGCTGGCGACGATGCCAGCACATCGTGCCATCGTCATGGACATCGCCTCCTCTTTGTGGTGACCCGGTAGCACATCGCTGCCGGGTATTTTGTTTGGCTCGGGAGCGTGAATCGCTTTGAAGATGCACGGACGCGACCTGGTCTCCGTGGACCGCGTGGGACTCCGTGACCTGAAGTGCATGCGGTGCGACAAGCACGCTGAAGTGTGTGACATCAACGACCACGAATTCGCGCTTTGCGAGGGGTGCTGGCTCGCGTGGGACATCCGGGAAAGCGGGCTGGCGACGCAGATTGACCCGCAGAAAGCGCGGTTGGATTGGGAAACGGAGCGAAGCGAAGGTGGACGAACAAACAAGAGACGACTCAAGAGGCTCGCCAAACTCCTCGGAGAAGCCGAAGCGACTCAGGATGCTCGAACCATGTCGCATGGGCTATGACTGCGTGTGGGCGAGGAAGGCTGGAGACCGAACCATCACATGTCTCATGGTCCGGTGCATGTTCCTATCCGGGCCGCGAGAGGACGAAGGCTAGGTGCTGACATTGTCATGAACCTCGTGAAGATGAACGTATCGAAGCTCAAACCGGCACCCTACAATCCTCGCCTCGACATTAAACCCGGCGATCCTGTGTACGACAAGCTCAAAAGGTCCATCGAGGAATTCGGACTCGTGGAGCCCATCGTGTGGAACAAACGCACGGGCCACGTTGTGGGCGGCCATCAGCGCCTCAAGGTACTGCAGGAGATGGGCGTCGAGGAGACGGAGGTTGTCGTCGTCGACCTCGATGAGACGCGCGAAAAGGCACTTAACCTAGCGCTCAACAAAATCGAGAACGACTGGGATTTGCCAAAACTCAAAGACCTACTCGAAGAATTGGACACGGGCGAGATTGACATTGAAGTCACGGGGTTCGACGAGGCGGAAGTCGAACGGTTGATGACTGCGTTCCCTCCACTTGATGCTGACGAGGTGGAGGCCCAGGTCGAAAAGGACGGGAAGATTGTTAGGTGCCCGTATTGCGGGAGTGATTTCGAGGTGAAGTGAGATGGAACGACCAAAGAATCTGGGTGGAAGACCCACCAAGCTCACGCCTGAAGTCGAAAAGAAAATATGCGATGCCATTCGGGCGGGCGCATACATCGAAACGGCTGCAGCTTATGCTGGCGTCTCCAAACAGACGTTGTATACGTGGATGAAACGTGGAAACGCCCAGAAATCTGGAATATACAGGCGGTTTCTTGACGCGATAGAAAAAGCATTGGCTGAGTCAGAGATGAGAGACCTCATCATCATAGGCCGAGCAGCAGAGGAGAACTGGCAGGCTGCAGCATGGCGTCTAGAGCGTAAGTTCCCGGAACGCTGGGCGCGAAAAGACCGCATGACGGTGGATACGCATCACAGCGGCAGCGTGAACCTCAACGTGCAGTACGTCGCAGAGTGGGGCGGTGGGAATGTCGGCGAAGACGAAATCGGAACCGACGAGTAAGCAACTTCGCCTGCGTCTGTACACGCCTCACAGTGGTCAGGTGGCCCTCCATCGAAGCACAGCAAGGTTCCGTGTTGCCACATGCGGACGGCGATGGGGCAAGACATACGCATGCGCCAACGAAATCGCCAAGTGGGCGTGGGAACACCCTGGAGCCATGACGTGGTGGGTTGCGCCGACGTATCGGCAGACACTCACCGCATATCGCATCATCACCCGCAACTTCCACGGTGCCATCGAAAAGGCAACGACGACCCACATGCGCATCGAGTGGAAATCCGGGAGCATCACGGAATTCCGCTCAACCGAGAACTTCGACGCCCTGCGCGGCGAAGGTCTCGACTTTCTCGTGGTCGACGAGGCGGCCATGGTGCCGAAGGAGGCGTGGGAGGCTGCGCTACGCCCCACGCTATCGGATAAGGCCGGACGTGCCATCATCGTGTCGACACCCAAGGGACGCAACTGGTTCTACCACGTCTGGGCGCGCGGGCAGGACCCGGCGTTCCCGGAATGGGAATCGTTTCGGTTTCCGACGCTCGCGAATCCGTACATCCCGCCAGAAGAAGTCGAAGAAGCACGCGCGACACTCCCGTCGGACGTGTTCAGGCAGGAGTACGAGGCGGAGTTTCTGGAGGATTCGGCGGGCGTGTTCCGCGGTATCCGGGACTGCATCTCGGGCCAAGAGGAGGAGCCGCAACTTGGACGTCGGTACGTGGTCGGATGGGACGTGGCGAAGCACCAGGACTTCTCCGTGCTCGTCGTCATGGACCTCGCACGCGCGCATGTTGTCAAGATGGACAGGTTCAACCAGGTCGACTATGCGCTGCAACTGGAGCGCGTGAAGCACATCTGTCAGCGCTATAACAACGCCCGTCTGCTGATGGACGCGACAGGCGTGGGCGACCCGCTCTTGGAGCAGGTCAGGCGCATGGGTATCCAGGCCGAAGGGTACTCGCTTTCGAACACGGCCAAGCAACAACTCATCGAGCACTTGGCCATGAAGATTGAGCGGAGGGAAATCACGTTCCCAGACCTGCCCGTGCTCATCAACGAACTGCAAACGTACCAGTACGAGATTACGCGCGCCGGGAATGTCCGATACTCGGCACCTGAAGGCTTCCACGACGACTGCGTGATTGCCTTGGCGCTTGCGGTGTGGATGCTCAAGGTCGACGCCGGGTATCTGGGGCTGCGCATGTTCTATCGTCAACTGAAAGGAGAGGACGAATCGTGAGGTCAGACGACGTGAAGGCGCAAATCGATAAGCTGAAGAGGGAGGTCACGGAACTGAAGGCGGAAATCCATGACCGGCTGGAGGCACTGAAGCACCTGCTCGCCATCTATGACGCGATGGTCGAAGAGGAGACGAAAGCAAACGGGCCGAGTCCGCAGCGATGATGATGGGCCGCGGATTCGACCCCTTGCATTTGTTAACCTGTGATACCACTACTGTATAACCGAATGTAGCCGCAGTTATTGCAAATCACAAGCGTAACCAGAATGCCATGTTCGGATGGTCTTTTGTGTTTTGTTAAGAGGTTTGTTTCTACTGCCTGAATCAAGCCACCACCAGGAAGAACATCAAAATCGTCTCCGTCACATTGGGGGCAAGCTGGAATATTGCTTAGGTCCATAATTTACCGCCTCCTCTGCTTAAACATGCGCCGAAGAAGCGCTGGCCATCCGCTTCTTCTTGCGGTCGGCGCGCCACGCGAAGAATGCGAGGACTGCGAGAATCAGCGCGATGACGCCCCAGACCGTCTGGTCATGGTACGGCGTCGTGGTGCCATCCATGATGCCGAAGACGCCAGCGAGCACAAGGCAGATGGCGGAGACAAGTGGCACGCCGAACGCAAACGCGCCGCCGAGCAGGAAGAGGACTGCGACGAGTAGACCCACTGCGCCGCCTTGCTGCAGGCCTTGCGAATGTGTGATGGAGCCGCCTAAGCCCACGATGAGCGTCTGCAGGCCGACGATGACCATCAGGATGAGCGAGATGATGCCGACGGCAATCTTCACGGCTTGCTCACCACCTTTCCATCTTTGGTTCGTTTGCCCTCATCATACCGCGTGAAAGGAGGTGACGGAAGTGCCTGTCGAGATATTCGGGCGACGACTGGGGTACAACGGCCCTGATCCGACGCTTGGCGCTCCGTTTGCCTCACCGTACTATACGCCGCCATCGGCTGATGTATCGGTCGTCGGACAGATGGGTCCCGGCAATCCAGGCACCGACTTCCCGCTTGGCGGTGAGCCGCGCCAGTGGGTCTATCGTGTGGGCTGGAACTTTCCGACGACGCCAGACAGCGACCGTGGTGTCGACGGCAAGCTCTTGCGCATGCTCGCGGACGTGACGTTTCTCATTCGCCGTGCCATTGAGGTCCGCAAGGCGCAGCTTACCTCTCTTGAGTGGGACATCGTGCCGAGTCAGGTGGCGTTGCAGGACCCGACGCTTGGTAGTACGCAACGGGAGCGCACGAAGAACCTGCAAAAGAAGTACGGTGCGCTCATCCAGGAGTTGCGTGAGTTTTTCTCGTATCCCGAGGCGTACTACACGACACGCGACGGGAAGACGTGGGAGCGCAGAGGCGAGGTCAGTTGGTCGGACTGGCTCAACGCCATCATCGAGGAGTACTACGTCGGGGACTGGGTGACCATCTGGCCGCAGAAAACGCTCGGTGGGAAACTCCTGGCGTTGCGTCGCGTGGACGGCGAGCACATCAAGGTGCTGATTGGCCTCGACGGGCGTATTCCCGCGCCTCCACTGCCTGCGTATCAGGTGTTCGCGTATGGTGCGCCACGCCTGACGTTCACGCAGGAAGAGTTGTACTACTGGCCGCGGAACGTGCGGAACATCACGCCGTATGGGTTCTCGCACGTCGAGCAGTGCATGGTGCTCATGCTCATGCTGCTCCGCTACGACCAGTTCAACTTGGCGATGTACAACGAATCGACGGTGCCCATTGGCATCCTGGAAACGCCCGAGAACCTAACCCCTGAGCAAATCCAGGACATCGCGGACTTTCTGAACGGCGCGGTGCGGTCGGTGGCGGACAAGATGCGCGTGTATCCTGTCCCGAACGGAACCAAGTGGCAACCCGTCAAGCCGTTCACGTTTGACCGCACGTTCGCGGACTACGTGATTGACCTCGCATGTCTCGCGATGGGCGTGACGCGGCAGGAGATGGGCTTTGCGCCGTCGGGTCAGCACGGACTGGGCGGCAGTGGCCACGCCAACGCGCAAGAGGACCTGGAGTACCGACGCGGGATTATCCCGCTCGCCAAGTGGATCGAAGAGAAAATGAACCGCGTCATCCGCGACCACTGGGGCACAAATCTCGTGGAGTTCCGATTCACGGAGCTCGTGTCCGACAGCGTGGCGGAGAAGTATGACGCAAACGACAAGGCCATCCGCAGCGGGCAGGTAAGCCTCGACCAGATTGTCGAAGAGCTTGGCGGTGAAGCGCCCGGATGGGGGCATATGATTGAGACCAAGGCCGGGGTCATCCTGCCGGAGCAGAACCTGCTCATCACGGCCTCGGGAATCTACGAGATTAAGCCGTCTGACCCGAACACGCCTCAGCCATCTGCACCGCAATCGAATCCATCGCAACCGCAGGGCCGGGAAGGAAGCGACAACGGACACCAGGAAGACGAGGCAGGCGACGAAGACGAGGAGACGCACAAGGCTGAGAAGACGGCCAAGGCGACGCCGGTCTTTGGAACGCCGACAACCGAAGATGAGGACGACGAACGCCGCAAGCATGAGGAAGAACTCATGGCGGCGTTTCTCGTTTTGATGCACCTGAAGCGTCAGAGCCTCCAAGACCGGACGTTCACGCGATGGACGGACGTCAAGCGCGCGTTCTCGCTCACAGACGACGAGATTGCGACGTTGGCTCAAGACATTGCAAAGGCCCGTGTGAAAGCCTATCTCGCGGCCTACGGGGTGTTGCCGGACAACGACTGGACGAGAGCACCCGAGCCCATCAAACGCGCCATGGAGCGTATGACGAAGATTGCGGTGGAGCGCGCGAAAGGCATCGCGGAGACGTGGCGCAAGGACCTCGAACAAGAGGTTGAGAAGCTGAGAAGCCAAGGGCTCAAGCCAAGCGAGGTGACGCAGGCGCTCATCGACTGGATAGAGGCTCGTGAGGGCTGGAAGGCCAAGGAGATTGGCATCACGGAGGTCACGGACGCTATGTCCGAAGCGCAGAAGGACTGGGCGGCTGAGCATCCCGGCGAGACGGTCGACGGGCGCATGCGATGGGTGGCGGTCATGGACGAACATACGTGCGAGAAATGCGCGGCGCTCCACGGGCAAATCGTGGACCCAAGCGTGGTCAAGCCGCCGATGCACCCGCACTGCCGATGCACGTTAGTCCCGGTCGGGCGGAATCGCTGAGACCGGGAAGGAGGTGAGGAGATGGCGGACGTAGCTGTTGCCAACGAAGCACAAGCGTTCGCGTATGCCGAAATCCTGAAGGCTGAGAAGCAGGAAGACGGGAGCCTCGTCATCTACGGCAGGCCGTCGAAGGAAGAACTCGACGTCGACCAGCAGATTGCCGACAAGGAATGGCTCAAACAAGCGCTCCCTGGATGGTTCCAGTGGGGGAACATCCGCGAGATGCACGCGCCGTCTGCGGTAGGTGCCGCGGACAAACTGGAGTTCGACGAGAATGACGACCCGTGGATTCGCGCGAAAATCGTGGACCCAGTGGCCATCAAGAAGATTGAGTCGGGCGTGTACAAGGGCCTGTCCATCGGCATCAAGCGCCCCGTCATCAAGCGCGACCCGCAAGCTCCTGGAGGGCGAATCGTCGGCGGGGAAATTGTCGAAATCAGCGTGGTGGACCGTCCTGCGGTGCCAAGCGCGAAGTTCGACGTCATGAAGAAGATGGCGGATGGCGATAACGAATGGCTGGACTGCCAGACGGGCTTCGTGCTCAAGGCCGCCAGCAAAGACGACGGCGAGAACGGAGAAGGCCCGTATGACGAGGATGGCAATCCCATCTTGCAACCCGGCCATCCACGGGATGCGGATGAACCGCCTATTGAGGACCTGCTGAAAGAAGGCGATGAGCCTGTTGTGCTGACGCAGGACAGCCATAGCGTCACGGTGCAGGTAGGGCGGAAAATCTATCGCATGCCGTGGGACATGGACGAGGAAGGGAACATCATCATCGGCGACCCCGAGGACGTGACGCCGTGGGAAGACGCCCAGGAGGAGGTGAAACAAGTGGAGGGCGATAGAGAGAAGGCCGTGTGGTCAACGGCGTATGTGAACGACCTGCCCGATTCGTCCTTTGCCTACATCGAGCCGGGTGGCAAAAAGGACGAGGAAGGTAAGACGACACCGCGGTCGTTGCGCCACCTGCCGTACAAGGACAAGGACGGCAAGATTGACCCGGCGCATGTGCGCAACGCACTGGCCCGTCTCGACCAGACGGATATCTCGGACGAGGCGAAGGCCGAAGCACGCCGCAAGCTCATCGCTGCGGCGAAGGAGGTGGGGATTGAAGTGAGCGACGAGAAGAACAAGGAGACCGAAAAGGCGACAGGTCTCGACCTGGACGACCTCATCAAGGCGGCGGCAAGCGAGGCCGTGAAAGCCGCGATGGAGGTTGCCAATGGCCAGAAGGTCCTGTGCCAGCAGTGCAAGAAGACCGTGACGCTGACCAAGAGCATCGACGGCACGGAGTTGCCGGGCGGTGTGCGCGTGAAGGGCGTCGCGGACTGCGGGCACACGGTGCACAAGTTCGTCAAGGACGAACTCATCAAGGCCGATAAAACTGAAAAGAAGGGCGACAAGGAAGACGAAAAGAAGCCCGACGAGAAGTCGGAGGGCAAAGACGAGGAGAAGAAGCCGGAGATGAGCACCAAGCCGGATGAGGAGAAGGCCGCACCTGCGCAAGACGAGCCGGTGAAAGAACCGGATGAGCGCGACGAGGACCCGGACAAGAAACGCCAGGACGACGAGATTGAAAAGCGCGTCCGAGCGGTCTTGGCCAAGATGGGCGTCCTCAAGGACGCGAATCCAGAGGACACCGCTCGTGCGGAGTCGACGAGCCAGAAACTCATCCGTGACCTGCGTGACGCGCACAAGGCGCTTGGCGACCGCATCGAGGAATGCGCCATGGCGCTCGGTGGGGATAGCGCAGGCAAGGCCGCGAATCCCACTGGTGGACCTTCTCGCGTCGAAGGGGCTGACCCGCGCGAGATGATTGCGGCGCTCAAGAAAGAGGTTCGCCGCCTCATGGACATGATTGAGGATGGCGAGCGCGAGATGGGCCACAGCGACCGTGAGCCCACGAAGCCGAACCTCGGCGATGACCCGGTGCCACCGGCGAGCAAACCGAAGGGCGACGGTCACATCGACTTCACCGAAGGCGACTTCAAGGCCGTCGTTGCGGAAGTGGTGAAGTCCATGGTGGCGGAGCAGACAAAGGCCGCAGGTGCCTCGACATCGGTGGACCCGGTGGACCTCGGCAAGGCCGTGGGTGAGGTTGTGAAGGGCGTGCTCGAACCGCTGGTGGAGCGCATCAATCGAGTGGAGCACATGGCGCAACCGAACCCGTTCGTGTTCGAGGCCGAGAAATTCTTCGCCATCAACGGGGGCGACACCACTTCATCGCGCGCGGACGCATTGAAGGCCGTGCGTGAGGAGATGCAAAAGCTCAATCCCAAGGACCAAGAGCGCGTGTTGGCTGCGGCCATCGCAAAAGCTCGCGGTTGGGCTTGATAACACATCATCACCGCTGAGACCACTCCTGAGAGGCACATGACGCCTGGACGTGGTGCGGGTAGACGCCTTGCAAGCTAGGACATCTATCCACACTACGAAAGGGGAATCCATCATGCCATACACGCCGTATGGTAGCCTGGGCGCGGAAATGCAAGAGGTGGTTGCCGCGCTGCGAGGCTTTTTCGCCACGAATCCTCAGCCCACGAATCTCGACAAGGACGTTCTTGCTGACCTGAAGAAATTCGGCATCTCGTCTGGGATGCAGCCTTACGACCTGGCGGAGTACGCGGTTTTCCTGCAGCCGACGTTCTCGCCGCTGCGCAACCGAATCCCGCGTCTGCGCCGTCGGGGCCGGAACTTCCAGGCGAAGTCCGTGACGAACGTCGACACGAACAACGTCTCGGGCATCGCGCAGGAAGGCCAGTTGGCACCCGCCATCGCGACGCAGTTCGCAGACGTCACGACCTACTTCACGTCGTATGGCGCGTCCAGCGACCCGGTGACGATGGAGCAGTTGTTCGCGGGCGAAGGCCCGTCGGGTGACTTCAACATCGACTCGCGCGCGGTCGCGGTCGCGAACCTGCTGAAGGCCGTGTTCATCAAGGAGGAACGTCTGTTCCTCGGTGGCGTGGGCTCGCAACAGCAGGTGTACACCGTCAACAACGCGCCGGTGAACGGCATCACGCTGACCATCGGCGGTGCGATGGGAAATGCTCCTGCTGGTGGTACGCTCACGGCGAGCGCCACAGGCGGTAGCATCCCGGCATCGACGACGGTGTACGGCGTGTACACGGCGGTGACGGCGTTCGCGATTCCGACGGGCATGCCGACGAACCAGGGCGTCATCCAGTACGGGAAGACGACGGCTGGGCAGTCGCTGCCGAATGCGTCGCCGCTTACTGCTACCACGTCGTCGTCTGGCGGTACGAACAGTGTGGTCTTCACGCCGCCTGCGTACAGCGGGCCTGTCCCGGTTATCGCGTGGGCTTTGTACCTTGGCACAAGTGCAAGCGGTCCGTTCTATTTCGCTGGCGCGACGACGGGCGCACCGCTCACGGTGACGAGCCTCCCGACGAGCGGCCAACAGCCACCGACGACGGATAACAGCGCGTCGGTTGGTTCGGGTCCGAACGGCCTCAATGGTTCGTTCAACGGCATCTTGTCCTGGATTTTCGCACAGGGTTCGGGTGCGACCATCCAACAGGTGAATGGTGCGCTGACGCTGAACGCGGTGAATACAGCGTTCTCGAATGCGTTCACCAACGCCTTCGCGAATCCGGACCACCTGTACTGCTCGGCGCACGACATCCAGACGCTCACGAACCTGCTCATCGGCAACAACACGGGCCAGCCGTACTGGTTCGCGGCCAATCAGGGCGATGCGCAGGGCCAGATGACGGCGAACTTCCGCGTCAGTCGGTATCTGAACCCGGTCACGTCGAAGATTATCCCGGTTGACGTGCATGCGTATTTGCCGCAGGGCACGATGATTGCCCTCACGGAGCAGTTGCCTGACTGGTACGTGGGCAACAACGTGCCGGACGTGATGGTCTGGGTCGGCTCGATGGACTACCTGGAGATTGACTACCAGCCCATCTCGACGAACCCGACGTGGATTTCCGAGATTCGCTGCTTCGGCGCGCTCCACAACTTCCTGCCGTCGCAGCATCTCGCCATCACGGGTATCTCGGCGTAATCGCATAGTCTACTAAGCGCACAGGAGACGCCTTGGCACATGGTTGCTAGGGCGTCTCTCTTTTTGCGCATGCGACGAGGGAGGGAGAGACGACGATGGGCAATCATCCGATGGAGCCTGTGCAGCTTGCCATCGAGGACAAGAACTGTTGGGGCGTCACGTCGGCCGACGGGAGGGTGCGGTACGACGCGAAGGACCACATCGTCGAGGTTCCGCGCGCGGAGGCCGAGAAACTGCTTGGAACGGGCCATCCGATGATTTCGACGTACCGCAAGTACTGGGGCGGCGTGAACATGAAGGAACTTGAGGAACGCGCAAAAGAGTGGGAAAGGAAGCGTGAATCATGGCCTACTACAAGCACCCGGTAATCGACGGCGACGGTGAGATGAGCATCACCATGCCGGACGGAACGGTGAAGACGGTGCCCATTATTGAGGGTGTCGTGGACTGGCCGGACGGAGTGCCTGTGCACAATCGGTTCGAGCCTTGCGCAGAGCCGGAAGCTATGCGCGAACTCAAACGCAGGCAGAAGGAAGAGGAGTTGCGCAGGCTCGCCGAGGAACTGGGCGTGACTATTCAGTTCAATGCGCCAGCAGAAAAGGCAACCGAGACGACCTCGGATACCAAACCGACAACGAAGGGCCGTGCGAGCGCGAAGGCGGCTGAGTGACCATGCGCCTCTATACGACCGCACAGGAGTTCATGGCGCATCCGACGGGCGTAAACATCACGACGATTGTCCCGACGGGGAACGCCTCGCAGGACACGTCGGAGCTTACGCTCCTCATCCAGATGGCGTCCTCGGCCATCGACCAGTGGTGTTTCCAGCCGCTCTATGCGCATCAGCGGACGGAGACGACGCTGGCGCGGCCCAATCAAGTGGGGCTTGAGGTGCGTCTAAGCCACTTCCCGGTTCAGCAAGTCGTGTCGGCGCAGTGGCGGCAAACGGCACTGGACACGTGGCACACCATCAACCTGCAACTGATTGACCTGTTCGGGACACTTGGCATGGGTCACAAGTACATCGCCTATGACTTCCCGTATGGCGGCAACTACGGATGGGGACAACCACCCATCACCGTCCAAACGACCTATGTCGCAGGCTACCCGAACATGCAACTCGCTCAAGCGGTCTCCGCAGGTGCCACGAGCATCACGGTGGACTCGGCGCTCGGCGTGAACCCCGGTGACACGCTGAAGATTTACGACGGCGTGCAGTACGAGGAAGCGACGGTGGCAGACGTCAACGGCAATACCATCGCGCTTGCGTCACCCTTGCAGTACGCGCACAACGCAGGTGTTCGCGTGTCGGAGTTGCCGGACGCCGTAACAACGGCCTGCATCCTGTACACGGCGTATCTCATCAAGGAGCGGCGTGCGGGTTCGAGCATCATGATGAACGGTCGCGTCCAGCCGATGAACGTGGTGGAGTCGGAAGACATGCAGCTTGTGCGCGAGCTCCTGTGGCCCTTCAGGCGGGTGATTTGACGTGTTCCTGAAGATTGAAATCGACGACCAAGTAACCGAGCGCATCCAGTTCATGGCCGACACCGTAGGGAACGTGATGCAGGACCTCGTGGAGCAGACGGCGGAGACGCTGACGCCGTTCCTGAAGGAGAACGCACCAGTCGGAAAGCACTATCGGTTCGACGGGACCATGCTCCCAGGCGGCCAGCTTCGGGACAGCCTTCGGTTCGAGATAGGGATGTACGGCGCGCGCTTGCTCGGGGCGAAGCAAGGCATCTACGTCATCGGCGGGACGAGGCCGCACCCCATCTTCCCGCGGCGAGCCAAGGCCCTAGCGTTCTTCTGGCCGAAAGTCGGTCATGGCGTCGTCTTCGGTCGCGTCAGTCATCCTGGGACGCAGCCAAATGACTTCCGACAGGCTGCGTTGCAGCAGGCCGTCGATGAGATGGCCCTGCAGCAGGTGTTCGAGCGCGTCATCAGCGGCTGGATCACGGGAAGCGGGGTGTAGTCGCCATGGGGCGTATCGACCAACAGCTTGCGACCTACGAGTTTTTCGGCGGCTACTCGACCACGCTATCGGCCAGCGCCAATGCGGGCGTCAACCAAATCACGACGAGCGGCGCACTGCCGCAAGGCGCGGCACTGCTTGACGTCGGCACGGCGAGCGAAGTTGTGCAGGTCGTCAACTGCATCCCGTCAAACGGCCAGTACGTGAGCACGCTCGCAAGCCCGACGCTCTACGCGCATGCGTCGGGGTGTTCGGTGGCACCGCTCAGCACGAGCCCGTCCAGCGTGTTTCCGTTCGTGCAGACGGTGGTCATGGGCGAGCCTATCACGGCTGAGGACTATCAGCAGCCGTTGCTCTTCATCCTGACGCCGAGGTCACAGGAGCGCCGCCAGTTCGCGCAGGAAAAGCTCATCACATACACCATCACGGCGGTTTTGACGTCGGTCATCCCTGGCTCGCCAACGGGTGACATCGGCGAGGTCGCCATCAACACGTTCTACGCCTGGATGGACCAAATCGCGGACAAAATCCGCACGAACAAGATACTCCAGACGCCGAGTTATCCGCAGGGCGCGGCTATCAAGTTCGGCGAGAACTTCACGATTGAGGAGACACATGAGCGCATTGAAGACGCCGTGTGGCTCATCGCACGGTTCAACATCGAGTCGGTGGAGCAGGTACACGCCTAAGCGCAAGGAGCGTGAGGACATGCGCATCAAGTACGAAGGCGGACATCCGGTTCTCCTGATGTACGAGGGACAGGTGTGGAAGTTCGAGCCCGGTGACGAACTCGACCTGCCATTCGTGCCGGAGTATCCGGGGTTCAAGGCCGTGAAGGTCGCAGGACCAGACGACAAGGCGTCGACGAAGAAAGGGGAGTAATCGATGCCAGCCAAACTGACGTCACTAAGCTATCTGGGCCTCGCCGTGGAATCAACGCTTGGTACACCCGTGGCACCCACGGGATTTGTGCCGATTCGGTCGTTTAAGCCGCAGGATAACCCGAAGTTCGTCGCTGATACCGGGTATCGCGGCCAGCCCGTAGACCTGTTCGGTGAATACCTTGGCGTCATCTCGGCGGAGTACGAGATGGATGGCTACGCCTATCCGTCCTCGTTTGGCAACTTCCTCGCCGCCATCTTCGGGCAGGACACGGTGACGGGGAGTGCCGCTCCCTACACCCATACGTTCGTTCCACAGGCTACGGTGCCGAGTTACACCATCTCCGACTACTACGTGGCCGGTTATCGGCAGTGGGCCGGGGCAAAGTGCGACAAGCTGTCGCTCAAGTTCACGCCGGATGCTGGCCTCAGTTACACGGCGCACTTCATCGGCTTCCCGTCGGTGACGGGCACTGCGCCGAGTTCGCAGACGTTTGGCGTAAACCCGTACTTCCTCGGTTGGGAGGCGTCACTGAGCCTCAACGGCAGCGCAGACGCGACGCTCCGGTCGGTGTCGATTGACCTTGAGCGCAAGGGGTCGAATCCGCTCTTCTCGGCGCAAAACAGCCAGAAGCCGTGGGATATCTTCGTCGGCCCGTTTGGCGCGACGTGGGAACTGGAGTTCTACATGACCGCAGACACGGAGTACGTGCTGGCGTTGTCTCAGCAACCGGTGCCGGTCATTCTGACCATCACACAACCTGGAACGGGAGCACAATTGGTCTTCCAGTCGAGTGCCGTGCAGTTCACGAAGCCGACCATTGACCGCGGCGACGAATATGTGAGCGTATCGCTCTCGGGTAGCGCCATCTACAACGCCACGGACGGGTCGGTCATGGTGGCGAAACTCATCAACAGCGTGAGCACGGCGTACACGACACAGGCGGTAAGCTAATGGAGGGATAGCATGCACATTGACCTGAGTGACCTGCAACCAGGAGCCTATGCAACGATTCGAGACCGTGCGCCTTGGGGGCTGATGAAAAAGGTCGCACGATATGCGGGGCGTGAGGACTTGTCGCCGGACGAGCAAGACGCACTCTCGACGGCGATGCTCTCGCACATGGTGTCGGACTGGAACGTGCAGGACGAGGACGGGCGTGCGGTCCCGATTCCGTCGCAGGCGTCGCAGGAGCAAATCGACATGGTGGACGGGCGCATCATCGTCCGCATCCTGAACAAGGTCCGCGACATCCTCGCGGGCGTGAACCTCGACCCAAACTCCGGGACCGCCTCGTCGACATCCTGACGGGGAAACTGGACCTACAGACGGAGCAGGCGCAGGAGAATCAGGCGCTGCAAGCGATGGTTCGTGAGTACAACGAGTTCCGGCTGTGCCGGGAGATGGGCCTGACGCCACGAGAACTCGAGGAGATTGACGGCGAGACGGTGCAGAGATGGCTCATCTACTTGTCAGCAGAGGCCATTGCGCGTGAGAAATTGGCAGAACGAGCGCGGCGAAAGGGTGGTGAGTGAACGTGGCCGAAGTCAATCAATATGACCTGAAAATGAACCTCATCGCCGATGACGAGGCAAGTTCCGTCCTCAAGGACTTGGCTGCGGTACTGGACGTTTTGAAGTCGTCGCTTGCCTCTCTCGAGGACATTGACCCCCTTGCCGCGCTCCAGGATTCTGCCGAAGCCTTGGTAGACGCAGTTAAGAGCCTTTCCGATTCCGTGCGCACGCTGTCCGATGACCTTGAGGGTCTGCAAGGACCCATGGAAGCCGTTCTGGAGATGGCGAAAGGGTTCAAGGACCTTGCAGGTGACATCAAGGCGGCGCAGGATGCTGGCAACACGCTCAAGGACACGCTTCAGGCGCTGAATGACGAAGCCAAGGACACCACAAACCCGTTCAGCAAGTGGACAGAAGGCGCAGAGACAACGGATGCGGAACTCCAGGACGTGCAGGAATCTGTCGCGTCCGTTCGTGACCTTGCGAATACAGACCTGTTCGTGAACTGGTCAGACGCGCTGTCTGGTGTGCAGTCGGAGTTGAGCGCCATTGCCGCGGAACTCCGAGACATCACGGACATGGCGAAGTCAAGCGCCATCGCGGAAATCACGCGCGCCATGACGGGCGTGTCGTCGTCTTCTAGCAGAAGGCGCAGCACGTCAGCGGCGGTCAACCTGCCGAATCTCTCGCCCGAAGAGGCCGAGAAGTGGTTCCTTGGCCTGCAGGAAGACCAAATCCCCGAGGCCCTGCGTGAGGACTATCAGGCCGCGATGGAGTCGTATCTGGGGTGGGGCGCAACCAATCCAGAAGCCCGCGACCTCCAAGCGCCAGCCGCGTTCTACGAGCAGTTCCAGAAGTACGCGCAGTGGCAGGCGCAACAGGCGCAGGGAAGCACGGCACAAGTGCAGGAGGAGACGCCAGCAAGGTCGACCACGCCTGAAGAACTGCTTGTTCCCGCGTGGGCAAAAACCGCGAGCGAAATCAACGAAACGCTCAGCGAACTCCCCATGAAGACCTTGACCTGGGGTATGAACGCGATGATGGGATACTACGGTATCCAGTCCATCGCGAACAGCACGAACAACCTGCAGGCTATCCAAGAGATGATGCAACTGAACAACCAGACAGTGAACGAGGCCGCGCAGTCCTATGCAATGCTCGCAAGCATGGGTATGACAGGGACAAGCGGCGTCCAGTTCCTGCAGAACCTTGAGGGCAACCTGCAGAAGTTGTTCACCCCTGAAGTCGGCTCAGGCGCGTTGTCACAGCAGGCCATCTTGCTTGAGAGCCTTGGCATCACCCGCCAAGACCTCACGACAAGCCCATGGATGCTCCTGAACACCATCGGCGTCCGCTATCGGCAGCTACTGTCACAGGGACGCGGCCAGCAGGCGGCTGAATTGCTCAACCTAACGGGGACAAGTGAGCTTGCCCCAATGCTCCAGAACTGGAGCACGCTCCAAAAGCAGACGTCTGGCATCAACATGAACATGACGCCGCAACAACTGAATGCGGCGGTCCAGCAGAACCTCACGCTGCAAGCGAGTTTGCAGAAGCTCTCGCTGGCGTTCACGCAGCTTGCCGTCGCCCTAGCGCCGTTGGTGGAGAAAATCACGAAGGCGCTGACGGACGTGGCAAACGCCATCACCCAGTCGAAGAACCCGTTCCAGGCGATGGGGAACATCGTGAACGCCGTGGTGAAGGACCTCGGCGCACTGCCTGCAGCCATCCTCGGGGCAATTGCGGCGCTCAAAGCCGCTTCGTTTGCGGCGGACGTGATGTCTGGTGCTGGACTCATCGGCGAAGTCGGAAAGGGCATGTCCGTCGGCAAACTCGTCGGTAAGGCCGGGCGCGGCATCTTCAACCTGCTGAGTCGTGGCGGCGAAGAAGGTGCTGTGGCACTTGGGGGTGAAGCGGCGGCAACAGGCGCTGAAGCTGCAGTGGCCGGGGCGGAGCAATCCGTGAGCCTATTCAGCCGCTTGGGGAGCATTCTCTCATCGCTGGCCGAACCACTCAGTCGAATCGGAGCGCTGTTTGGGTCACTCATGGACGGTCTCGGTGCCGTGATGGGTCCCTTGGCGGATGTGGCGGAGGCCATTGGCGGCGCATTGGCTGCTGCGCTCGGGGCCATAGGTGCACCCATTGAGGCAGTTATCGCCGCCATTGCTGCACTTGGCGTCGGCATCTATGAGCTTGTGGACCACTGGAATCAGATTGGTCCAGCGATGGAACGAGCTTGGCAAGCAGTGTCTCAGTGGGTGTCCCAAACGATTGGGGCTATCGGAGACTGGGCGGAGCGCACATGGTCGTCGTTTGCGGATTGGTCTGAGCGAACATGGAACGCCATCTCCGACTGGTCGGGTAGGACGCTGACGAGCATCGCCACATGGTCATCCCAAACGTGGCAAACCATTTCGGATTGGTCCGGGCGCACGTGGAATGCTATTGGCCAATGGTCCAGCGAAACATGGTCTTCCATCAGTTCATGGGTGAGCTGGACTGCTTCGGAATTCGCCTCGTGGGTATCATCGAGAGTCCAAGAGATTGCACAGTGGGCGTCTACCACAGGTAATCAGATCGCGAATTGGGTGAGTGTGCACACGCAAGACCTCTTGCGGTGGGCGTCCTCTACGGGGCAGAGCATATCTTCGTGGGTCAGCCAAACGGTAACGAATATATCCAACTGGGTCAACAGTACATCGCAGAGCATCCTTTCATGGGCCAATAACACCATTCAGCAGTTTACCGGGTGGGCGCAGCACCTTGAACAGTGGGCTGCAAGCCTGTGGGGAGACGTTTCACAGCACTTTCTCGCGTGGTCGAAGAATCTTGGAGCATGGGCCGCTGGCCTCTGGGGTGACGTGTCAAAGGACTTTAGTTCGTGGACATCCAACCTACAATCTTGGGCCAGCAATCTGTGGGGAGCCGTTTCGTCGGACTTCGATAGCTTTACGCAAAATTTGTCGAACTGGGCGTCGAACCTGTGGAAGTCCGTCAGCGGATTCTTCGGCCATCTGTTTGGAGGCGGTGGGAGTTCGTCGAATGTCCCGCTCCCAAACCTGAAGGGAAATTCGACTGCACAGGAAATCTGGAACTACCTTCGGTCGCAGGGTCTGACGGCAAGTGCAGCCGCAGGCGTCATGGGCAACCTCATGCAGGAGTCGGACCTTAACCCGACTGCGGTAAATCCATCGAGCGGAGCGTTTGGCATCGCACAGTGGCTTGGACCGAGGTACACCGAACTCGTGCAGTATGCGAGCAAGAATCACACGTCTGCGAGCAATCTGGCCGCTCAGCTCGGGTTCCTGTGGTCGGAAATCAAATCCGGCCAGTACGTCAACATCTCGAAACTGAACTCCATGAACCCTGCACAAGCCGCGGTCTACTTCGAGGAGAACTACGAGAAGGCCGGGTCTGGAGCTGCCTTAGCGAACCGCGAAAATTATGCGGAAGCCGTCTACCGCGCATTCGCGTCTTCAACCGGCACTCACCTTATCTACGGTCCATTCCTGCCGTCGGAACTGCCGTCATCTGAAAAGACCACCTCGAAGACATCAACCACATCCGCGGAGTCTAAGAAGGTCTCCGAAGCCGCCTCGACTGCTCAGAAGTCGCTCGACACATATGCCAAGAGCGTGCAGAACACGGGGACAACGTCGACGACGGCCTCGAAGTACGTGACGCAGGCCGCGTCGCAGTCGGAGACGACCTTGAAAACCTGGTCGAGCAACCAAGTGACGCAGTTTAAGACGTGGGCGACCGACACGGAGAAGCAAATCAGCACGTGGGCTAAGCAGGTCGAGGATGCGTGGTCCAAGGCGCTGAACTCGCTCACATCGACACTGACCAAGTGGGCGAGCACGGTGGAGAAGGCGCTAGAGAACTGGAGCAAAGAAACTGAGGGCATCTTCTCTGAGTGGGTCCAGCGGGTGCAGCAGGAGATGGCACAACTCATCGCACAAGCGCAGTCCGCGGCTTATGCGGCGGCAGCGGCTGCGGCACCTTCGGCGTCCAGCGGGAAGGCCGCATCAAAAGTGAATGTGCCGAAGATGGCATCTGGCGGTCTTGTGACGTCTCCGACGCTTGCGCTAATCGGCGAGGCGGGACCGGAGGTTGTCTTGCCGCTGAACCAGTATCCCATTAACCCCGGCGCTATCGGTTCTCTGGGTGGTTTAGGCGGAGGCAGCGGAGGTGGGTCCATGACCATCAACGTCAACGTGAACGGTCCGCAGTTGACGGACTCCGCGACGGCGAGAAAACTCGCGCAGGTGGTGGCTAATGAGCTTGTGCAGAACCTCAAGCGGCGGGCGAACTTCGATTGGACGTGATGGGTGATGGGCGTCGACATCCAAATCGAAGGCGTCTCGTACATCGGCGGAACGAACCAGTACGGCTCATGGTGGGTGGAGCTTGATTCCGTCGAGATTGACCAGGACATCGGCGTGCAACAGACCACGGCCCGGTTCGACGTCTACATCCGCGGCACGTACCAGAACGGCACGTGGTACTGGCCGATTGCGAGACCGAGAGCCGGGCAAGAGGTCGTGTTCCTGAATGCCGATGGAACGCGGGAGTTCGGCGGTATCCTGCAGAACCCGGAGGAAGAGGAACTGGAGCCGAACCTGATGGTCTACCACTGCAACTGCTCCGACTACACGCAGTGGTTCGACCGCCACTTGGTGAACTCGACGTACAGCGAGGGCATCACCGTCCAACAACTCATCCAGCAAATCGTCCAGCAGTACGTCAACACACCCGGCAACACGCGCACGTTCACGACGAACAACGTCCAGCAGTTCCCGCAGATTCCGCTGCCCATCCTGCAGTTCGTCTACATCCCGCCGTCGCAGGTCATCTCTCAGCTTGCGGACATGACCGGATGGGGATGGTACATCGACTTCTATCGCGACGTGAACTTCTACCAGACGGAGTACTTCACATCGCCGCTTACGAACAACACGCTGAACGCAGACGACCTCATCGAGAACCCTGCGCTCGCACCGCAACAGGTCGCGGAATGGGTAGACCTCCAATTGAGCGAGGACACGAGCCAAATCAAGAACGTCGTGTACATCACGGGCATCTACGTCGCACAGCAGCAACTGTACACGGAGAGCTTCACGGGCGACGGGAACACGACGGTATTCACGCTCGGGTATCAGCCGCCAAACGACGTGAGCAACATCACGGTGAGCGTGAACGGCGTACAGCAGCAGATTGCGCTCGACCTCATCGACGGTACGCCTGGCGGACCCTCGCAACCGAACACCGTGTACGTCAACTTCTCGCAGCAGACGATTCGGTTCGGGACGGCCCCGCCGAACGGCGCGGTCATCAAGGTCACGTACTACCCGATGACCCAGACCGTGGTGGGCGTATCCGACCCGCAGTCTCAGGCGTACATGGCGTCCATCGACGGGACGGACGGCATCTACATGTACAATCGCATGGACCCGTCGCTGTCCGCGGAACTCCCGACGCTTGCGCAGGAGCGCGCGCAGATGACACTCAACAAGTACGCGATGCCCATCATTCAGGGCCAATTCCGCTCCTACATCGGCGGTTGGCGCGTGGGACAGTACTTCACGTTCCGGTCACAGCGGCGCATGCAGGGCGACTACGACGGGAAGACGTTCTACGTGACGCGCATCCAGCGCAAGATTGTGCAGGCCACGCCGGGACAGGACTGGCTGTTTGAGACCACGGTCAACTTCTCGTCGATTCCGTTCGAGATTTGAGGAGGGTGCCGGACATGACGATATCCGCACCGAAGCAATACACGATTATCCCCGGACCATCCGGGCAATTAAACCACGCGGCGCTTGCCGTACAAGACAACAACGGAAGCTATGCCACGGTTGTCACGCCGTGGTTTTTGAATACGAGTGGGTCATTTCAGCCTGCTCAGGTGGACGCATCAGGAAACCTTCGCGTCACATCGGCTGGTTCGACGTACAACGGGCCAACACAAATCATCAACGCAGGATATTCATCGCTTGGAGCGTCGAATACGTACTACTTCTCGGCGATGGGGAAACTCACACGCAATGCGCGCGCAAGGACGTTCCTCGTGTACAACACATTGAACCAGCAAGTGAACGTGTCTCTGTTCATGTCGGATAGCGCCATCAACGACAACGCCTCGCTCCAGTCTGCGCAAGCCTACTCTGGGCTTCCAGCAAGTCACGGCCTATGGATTGCAACCAGCGAACAGTATCAGGTCTTAGGAGCACACATTGATAGCCTTGTGGTTGGAATCACCACGGGTTTGACTGCTCCCACATCTGGCGCGCTCCAAGTCTACGTCGTCGAGACGTTCTGAGGAGGTGCTGTCATGCCGCTGCATGATAGTGTCCTCTATCAAATCATGCAGTCCACCCTTAACCGCGCCTATCCGTCTGGATTGCCGTCGAATCAGGTGCTTGTCCAGTTCGGCATGCCCTACGACAACGTGGACATGCACGATGTGGTGCAAGCGACTTTAGTGCAACTCGGGTATTCCTACGGTTGGGGCGAGTACGTGGCGACGAACGGGCCGGGGACGTATTTTCTCACGGAGCCTTACGGCTCGTGTTGGCTCCTGCGTATGGACGCACAGAAGCCGCCGAACACCACGGTCTCGCTATCAGCGGCTGTCGGGAGCGGTGCGATGACACCCATCACGCGCTTGGACCCGTCGCAGACGCTCGTGTATGCACCGGACCTCTTTACGTGGTCCAAGGCCGTTCCTTTGGGACAGGTCCAATCCAACGTCATGCCAACGCCTGCGACGGCCTACGGAAACAACAGCGTGTGGCCACTGCAAATCGAGCCGACAGGAACGGTCGTTTCGTCGTGGACGGACTCAACGGCAGTGTGGATGGGACCTATCACAGGCGCTGCGTCGTCTGCACCTGTTGGCGAATGGCTCCTGCGAAAGTGGGTGTGGTTTCCCGCGAACGGAACGTACACCGTGTATCTCGCGGGCGATAGCTACGCGAACCTATTCATCGACGGCGCTACGGTCATCACGAGCGCATCCGTATCGCTCCCGGTGTCGAATACCGTGACCCTCACCGAAGGCTGGCACCTCGTTTCCGTCTCGTGCATCAACCAGGGCGCAACGGCAAGTCCTACGGGCGTTGTGCTCTCCATCCAGGACAACACGGGCAACATCATCGAGAACGGCGCGTACAACCCGCTCATCGGCACGCAGTGGCAGACGAGCGGGTATATCAACCCGGTATGGACCACGGTCACGACGGAGGACGACATGCGGTACTCGTGGTGGATGATACCTGGCTCGCAAATCACAAGCCAAAACGTGCAGCTTCAGGTGAGCGTCACATCCAACAGCAGCGGGCAATCCCCGCAGGTGAACGGCATCTGGTGGTATACGGTCGCGCCGTGGAACTGGGACTACGGCGGCCAGTATGACTTAGCTAGCATGGCACCTGCGCCCGCAACATCAGCGCCTGTGCAGTTCTCGGAGGTGGTGGTCGGATGAGTGGAGCGAGCAATAGCGGCCTTGGCATCAAGGGCGAGGTCCGCGTCATTCGCATGGACGCGCGTGGTCGCGTGCTGTCCGATGAGACGTATCACAACACCGCAACAGATTGGGCGCGCGCGGTGCTGGCTCAACTCATCATGACCCCGCCGAATCAGGAGTCGGGGTCGGTACTCACCAGCAGGCCTCTCTACATCTCACTTGGAACAGGGACAGGCACCGCAAGCCATACCGACCTCGCGATGTTCGCAGAGGTCTACAACACGCGCCGGGCGTTCACGTATTCGAGCCCGTTCCAGGGCTTTGCGGCGCAGATGACGGTTGCGTACCAGACGACGGACCCGAGCGGAACCTATACCGAGGCGGGGCTTTGGGACGCCAACGTGACGACGACAACGCTTGCGAGCGCGGTCACAGCAGGCGCTACGTCCATCACGCTGGCGAATGGCACGCCAGCTCTGTACGGCTCAACGGTCCCTGGCCAGTACAACACGCTCTACATCAACGACAGCACGAATCCGGAATACGCGAGTATCGCGCAGACGGTATCCGCAGGCGCGACGACGCTGACGCTCCAGAACGGCCTCCAGTACGCGCACAATGCCGGTACGCAGGTGGTGCTCTTCAGCGGTAACCTGTGGGGCCACGTGACGTTTCCGCAGGCGGTGACGAAGGGCCAAGGCGAGCAGCTTGTGATTCAGTGGACGGTGTATTTGCAGGCGGTGTGAGGTGAGACAAGATGGGAAATTCGTTCTACCAGGTCCCGAAAGGCGGATTGCCGCACGCATCGGATGTTAACCAAATCGTAGGTGCGTTGTCTGCGACTTTGGATGCGGGTACGATGCAGCTTGCTGCGCCGACTGCTTCTCCATCCGCGGCCCCAACAGTTTCTGTTGCAAGTGGTGTCACGAACGGAAACTTGAGCGGAGCATTCGGCTATCAGGTCACGTTTGTCACGGGCATCGTGAATGCAAACGGCACTATCAACAAAACCGGTGAGACGACAGCGGGACCGATGTCGAACGTTGTGCAACTTTCGAACCAAGCGTCCTTGTTGAATAACATCCCTACTGGGCCGTCAACTGTGGTCGCAAGAAATATCTATAGGACACCGTTTTATTCGTCTCCAGCACAACCATTGTCGTTGTCGCTTACGAGCGCAGGCTCGTCTCTTGGCGCAGGGACTTATTACGTGAACTATGCGTACACGTATCCGACAGGAACGACATCTCCGGGAAGTTCAGAAGCAAGTATCACGGTCAGTTCCGCAAATCAGTACTGGATCACGTTTCAGGTCACTTTGCCGCAGGGGGCAACGGGTATCTTGCTTGGTGTAGGCACGGCAAGCGGAGCAGAAAAGCAAGTCGCCACAATATCGTCAAGTGGAACAATTACGAGAATTGATACCGGAATAAGCCTATACGTCAGCGTCAGCGGAAACACTCTTACGATCGACATCGAAGGTACCCCAGCATATAACGGCCCTGCTATGCCAACCACGAACACTGCGACGTCTGGAAACGCGGGACTCGTGGCTACGCTCAACGATAACGCGACAACCAGTTATCTGGACAACAACGTAAACACAGGGGCTGCGCCACCTACGTCAAACACAACTGGGTCGTCACTTCTGCAGAACACAGTGAGCGTGCTCGGGTTAAATTCGTCCTTGTCTGCGCTTCGGTTCGTCGGAATCATATCGTCTGGGCCTCCATCGAGCGGAACATACAACACGAATGACGTCATACTGGACAAGCAAGGATACGTCTGGGTATGTACCTCTGGAGGAAGTCCTGGGACATGGACCAGTTTGCAAAGCGTTCTCAATAGTTTACCTATAGGAGGTTCTTGTTACCAATTTACATCAAGCACATCCCTGACTATACCTACCTATGTCACACGTTTATACGTCATTTTAGTCGGCGGAGGAGGTGGTGGCGGAGGAAGTGGAGGAGTGTATGAACCATCTGGAACGAGCCAGTACTACGGCGTTCCTGGAGCAGGCGGAGGCGGTGGTGCCGCAATTGTATTCGGATGGTTCCCTGTATCGGGAGGACCCACGCTGAACATCACAGTTGGAGCGGGCGGTGCAGGTGGAGCGGGCGGACCTAATACAGCGAGTTCGCAAGGCATTACTCAGGGGAGTAACGGAGGAAACGGCGGGAACACGTCCATCTCCATTGGTTCCAACACCATTGCAACAGCGCAAGGAGGTCAAGGAGGTACAGGAAGCGGAAGTAGTCCAGGAACCGGGGGTAATGGCGGAAATTTTTCTGTAGCAAGTAACAGTATTTTGTTCGGCGTTGCCGGGCAAAACGGAGGAAACGGAAGTTCATCGAGTAAAGGGACTGGAGGAGTGGCAGGAACTGCCCCATATGTTCTAAGTGCATATGGAAACGGAGGAGCAGGTGGAAATTATTACTCAACCAACTTCAGCACCAACGGGGCTAGCGGCTCCAACGGTCAAAACGGATGCGTATATGTCATATGGTGACTGGAGGTGAACGTGGTGATCCTTGAATACGACCCATCCACAGGACGAGTAACGAATCTTGCGGTGGCAACATCACCGCCAGAGTATCTTCCGCCGAACTATGTCTATCTCGACGACAGCGATTATCCGGAACTGCCAAGCCAGTGGCAATACGCTGTCTATCAAAACGGAACGATCACAATACTGCCATATATTACTGTTACGAGTGTGAATGGTACACTAACCGCAACCCTCAACAACCCGCCATCTTCGCCCCCATCCAGTGTCACATTTACCATCGGTTCGTGGACGCAGACCGCTACGCTCGCCAACAACCAAGCCAGCATTACGGTTCAACTTCATCCGTCGCTCGCGTCGTATGCGGTGCCTGTGTCCGTGTCCGCAGACGGGTGCGTGGGGACGTCCACGACGATTGGTGGGACACAACCGTTGCCCATCGGAATCCAAGTGTTCACGCCATCCGGTTCTAGTACGCCGATGATTGCGCCTGTCGGCCCTGGGTCAAAGAGTTTCCTGGCGGCGTATTACTCGCTTTCCGCTGGCTCGCTCGAAACTTATCTGGCCGACATCGGAACGGTCATCAGCTTGCTGACCGACGCCGTATTCAATGTCCTATTCCCGGCGGTCAATCCAACGTTGAATGCTAATCAGCAGAACGCCTACAACGACATCAAGGCCAACGCGTTGCCGAACCTGTACACGACACTCAACAATGCCTATCCATCCGGCGGCACTAAACAATTGCAGTACGCAGATTATCTCGCTGGCCTATCGAGTACATTCAAAGCTTACGAGAGTTACGCGCAAGACCTTGATACGATTCCAGGGCTTGAGTAACCGCATATCCCGTTTCCTCAGCGCTCCTTCATGGGGCGCTTTTTTATGGCTTCATCCTGAAAGGAGAGTGCCAACATGCCGAAGTACCGCTATCTCCAGACCGCGACTGTGCCGTACTATCATCCGCATGGCAACGGCAAGGTCGAAGTGGACCTGCGGAAGTATTTCGGGCCAGTGTACAACCAGGGCGACCTCGGCGCATGTTCGGCCTTTGCCGCGACCGCTTGGTACGCCGCGTGGCGTGTAAAGCACGGGCACAAGTGGGTGGAGTACAGCGAATTGGCTCAGTATTACGAGGAACGCAAACTGGAGGACACCGTATTCCAGGACTCCGGTGCGACCATCTGGGACGCAGTGCAGGTGCTCGCCGAGTATGGCGTTATGCCTGAGCAGGATGACCCATACAATCCAGCAGACTTCGCGAATCAGCCGCCTGAGCAGGACTTCCTACCCGGCTCACAGTTGCCACTTCACCTCGTCCGTCGTCTTCCGCTCTCTCGCCTCGTGGACTACGCCATGGACGCACTCAGCAACGACATGCCCATCCTGTTCGGTGCAGCGGTGTTCTCCGAACTCGAATCCGAAGTCACAGCAGAGACAGGCTACCTCTCCGTGCCTGCTCCTTATGAGCAACCAATCGGCGGTCATGCGATGGTGGCGGTCGGCATGGACGTTGGTAAGCGCCTGTTCCTCATCCGAAACTCGTGGGGCACGGACTGGGGCATTGGCGGATACTTCTGGATGCCGTTTGAGTATTGGCAGGATTTCGTGAGCGAGGCATATGTCATCGACGACTTGGCGGAGACAAAGAAGGTGGCCTAATGCTGGAGCCGGGAGACCTCATCTTTGTGCGCGGGCGTTGGTGGGACCCGATTGCAGACGCCATCAAATTCGGCGAACTCCTAATCAATCGCGAGGAAAAATTTCCTCTCGCTCGTCTCTACACGCACGTCGCGGTCTATCTCGGAGGAAATAACATCGCCGAAGCTCAGGGCCTGCGCGTATCGGGAACCGGGCGAATAGGCGCATATGCGGGCGAGTACGACATCGGCCATGTTGTGGACATGACCTACGACCAGCGCCAGCAGTTCCTTCACGCGCTCACGCAGGAGAATGGCTTTCCTTACGACTGGGTCGGTATCTTCTGGCTGGCCGTGAAAGCCTTGACTGGCTACAGCAAAAAGTACGAGGAGCACAAGACGCGGTACTGCTCCACGTATGTGGGATGGGCGCTGAGGCAGGCGGGGATTGTGGTCAACGACGAGACGCCATCGACGCTTGCGCTTGACCCACGCATCCATATCGAGGTTGTTGGCAAGGGGTGATCCGAATGGGCGAGAATGAAGCGAAACTCGCTTCTCTGGAGACGGACAACGAGTGGATTAAGGCGGCGCTCGTCGAAATCAAGGACAAAATCGAGGACATATCGGATCACCTCAAAAGGCAGGACCGAACGATGGACAAGTTCGTGACGAGGGAAGAACACGAGGAGCTTGTCCGCAAGGTGGATAAGCTCACGCATTGGCGGTCATGGCTCACGGGCGCGGTCGGGACGCTTGTGGGCCTGTTTATTCTCGGGTTCGAGTATCTGCACCAGTGGATTGCGGGTGGTGGGAAGTGATACGTCGATTCAACGAATGGCTTGCTGAGCGCCTATCCATTATCCTCTCTTCGATGTGGCTGTTCTGGGTCCTGTGCGTCATGACGTGGGGTTCCATCCTGCTTCAGCGCCCGAATGGAGCGCAAGGATGGGACCTCTTTCTAGTATCCATATTTTTTCAAGCCGTTGCGCTCCCTGTGATTAACCTCACCACAGCCAAGCAAGGCGACCGAATGGAACGAGTGATGAACGAGACGCATGACGCCGTGATGAGCGAGCTCGCGGAACTTCGGCGGATGCACGAGGAGCAGAAAGCCGAAATCGCAGAACTCAAAGCCATCCATCGCGAAATCGAAGCGAAACTGGGGAGGCGTGCGCATGAGCGATAAGCGCGTCGTGGAGGAGCATGAACAGACGGAAAAGGTCACGGAATACGTCGTGTTCCCGGAGCACTCGCAGAGGGCGGAGAGCGAACTGTTCCGCGCAAACAAGCATAAGCTCGTCCACGAACTCAACCTCCCGTGTTTCAAGTGCGCGATGAAGGCGTATCCGAATCATCCTCCGCCCGAAGCATATCAGAACCGTGAAGTCCATCACTGGCTCGTCGAGTGGGCCGCATGGAATGCTGTTGACCAAGTTAAGGTGCAATACCTGCTGGACAACGGCTTTTTTGATGCCTACGGATTCTCGGCGCAGATGAAGGGGCAACCCTTCGAGTCGCCTGACGACATCCGCAACCTCATCGTGCTCTGCGAACGCCATCACCGCGACGGCCATGTCGGTGTCCATCACTCCACGGCACCTGAGTGGTTGTCTGACCTCGTAGCGAAAGACGGCGTGGACATCTTGCTCACGGATGAGGAGTGGCGACTGCTCGTAAGCGGCCAAGCGGAACTCGGCGACGACGGCAAGCTCATCATGAAGGAGGCGCAGGCGTATCATGCCTGAAGCGGCACTCAAGTACAACACGTTTCGCTTGACAGACGACTACCTCAAGCGCATCAAGCGACGCCAGAAGCTCATTGCAGTCACAGCGCAACCCGAGTCATCTGGCAACGGCGTTGACCTGTCGCAGTATTGTGGCCCTGTAGTCAACCAGTTTGCGGAAGGCTCCTGCACGGCCTGTACCGTGCGAGACTACATTTGGTGGTTGCAGAACAAGTACGGCTATCCGCAACCCGTGGACCCGTCCGTGAATGGCCTGTACTACTGGGGCCGCCTCATCACAGGCGACCTGACGGCGGACAAAGGCTCGACCTTCGAGGCCGTGGCAACGGGTGCGATGGTCTGGGGCGTCGTGCCTTCGAGTGTTGACCCGCTCAGCGAAAACACACTCTACGTCCAGCCACAATGGTCGGACGTTGTGATGCAGGCGTCGTCCTGCACGGTCATCAGCCCGACGACCGCCTCGTTGCGTGCCACGCTTGATAGCGGTAAGCCTGTCGGCATAGCCATCCAGGTTACGAGCGCGCTCTATCAACCCACCGTGTACGACGGCCTGTACGTGGTGGACGGTGGTACAATTGAGCAGGGCGTAGGTCACGAAATCCTCGTGGTGGGGTATCAGCCTGACCCCACATATGGCTACTTGTACAAGTTCCAGAACTCGTGGGGGACGGAATACGGGAATAATGGATTCGGGTACTTCAGTGAGTCGTTCCTGAAGAACTATCTTCTCGACGCCGCTGTTATGGACATCCCCCCTCATCCAGCAGGGGCCGTTCCACCGAGTTTGTCCCTCCAGATTCGCGCCACGGACGAGAATGGCAACGTTAAGTCCACGTTCTCGACGAACGAGACCATTGGCATTGGCGTGAGCCTGACCAACAACGGACAAACGCTCCTGAACCAGTACGTGGACATCGCCATCAACGGTGAACAGCCCTCATCCATCCCCATCTCGTTCGACGGATGGAACGGATTCCCTTGGTCGGCGTCAAATCCGGGGACATACACGTTTACGGCGACGTGGGCAAACTTGTCGGCCAGCACGACCATCACCGTGGAGCAGGCACAACCGCAGCCCACACCTACTCCTACGCCTAGACCAACGCCGCAGCCTACTCCAAAACCGTCGCCTCAACCGACGCCCTCGCCTAAGCCGACACCGAAACCGTCGAACAAGGTCCTGTATCAAGCCGTGGACTGCGCGACGAGGCTCACGGCGACCACGGCTAAAGCCATCTATGACGCCGGGTACAAGGCCGTCATGCGGTATCTCGGGAACTGGGCGAAGTCTCTCACAAATGAAGAAGTGGCGGCTATCCGTGCGAGCGGCCTGAAACTCGGCCTCATCTGGGAGAGTGACCCGACCTATGTGGGCTACTTTACGCCGACGCAGGCGGCGAATGATGCTCAAGCGGCTGTTGCAAGCGCACAAGCCATCGGCGCGCCCAAGGGAACGGCTATCGCCTTCACGGTCGATTATGACGCCGCCATCGCGGACATGGACGCTATCATTGCGTACTTCGGCGTCCTGCTGAGTAAGGTCACAGACTACAAAGTCGGCGCGTATGGCGACGTGATTGTCATCGACGCGCTATATAACACCTACGGGAACAAGCTCTGGTACTGGCAGACGAGCGCGTGGAGCAATGGCCAGACGAACGCGAACAAGTCCATGTACCAGCACACCTACGATGTCGTGGTCGGAGGCGTGCAGGTGGACGTGAGCGACGTATACGCAGACCCTGGATTCTGGGCGCCGTCTGCAACGCCCGCACCTAACCCGTCGCCATCGCCATCACCGAACAACGGAGGTGACACCGTGACGATTCTCCAACTTGGGAGCACAGGGCCTGCCGTGAAGCAATTGCAGGAGGACTTGAACAAAGTCCTTGGACTCCATCTCGCTGTGGACGGTATCTTCGGCCCGGCCACACAAGCGGCGGTCAAGTCGTTCCAGTTGCAGCACGGTCTCACGGTAGACGGTATCTACGGCCCGCAGACCGCACAGGCCATGTACGAGGCGCTGTTGGCGCTCGCGAACAAAGGCAGCACCGTCACCGTGGACAAGGCCAAGGTGCAGGCGCTTATCAATGCGCTAGAGTCGGCGCTAAACGCGGCGAAGGCGCTGCTCTAACTTTTTATTGACGCACACTTGACATCGGCATGGTGATCGTTTACGATGAAGGCACATGAAAAATTGAAAGAACTGCATTGACGCCACCGAAAGTCCAGGTCTGGAATTCAGGCCTGGACTTCGTGGCATTATGCACAAATATTTCAGGCCTCACGCAGATGAGCGTGGGGCCTTCATCATTTTCGGGAGGGATTGCTGATGGCTGCACCCATCACCAGTGTGGAAATCCAAATCCTTGAGGACGTACTGAGCGCATTCGGCCTTGCTGTCGGCGGCGCGCTGACGTATCTGACGACCAAAGTTGTGCCGAAGTACATCCATTCGCAGACCGCGCAGAACGCCATCGACGGGCTCGCGTCCATTGCCGAGAGCGTCGTGGCGCAGTTCAACCAGACCATCGTGGCCGACGCTAAGGCGAACGGCGTCTGGAACGCCGCACTCGCGGCCAAGGTCAAGCAGGATGCGGTGAACGCCGTCCTCTCGCAGAGCGCGAACCTTGTGAAGCTGGCGGAGAAGGTTGTCGGCGACGTGCCGGAGCTTGTCTCGACGCTCATTGAGCAGGCGGTGGCAAAGAGCAAAGCGTAACCGATATGGATATGTGCTATAATGGACATGCACGACGAGACCATTGCGTGATGGATGACTTGCCGTGCTTGAAATTGGCCCCGCTACGTATCGTGCGAGGCTATCCACGCCCTCCCAACGTTGTGGAGGTCAAGGCCCGGTGCTTAACAGCATCGGGCCTAAAAATTTTTCTCGGAAACGTCGACGAAACTATTGCAAACGTCGACGAAACGAGTATACTAAGAATCAGAAGGAACAAACAAAACCCCGACGGACGGGGCGATGAGGAGGACGATGAAGGTGAAGGCTTACCGCATCCAACCTGTCGACCGTGACCCGAACCTCTTGCTCCAGCCTGAGAACCAAGTTTCTCGGTGCTGGACGTACACTGAGCGCCCGTGCCCGGAGTGCAATGGTGAAGGTCAATGGTGGCACCGGGGAGAAGAGGTTCGTTGTGAGGCGTGCGACGGGACAGGTTGGGTCGAGGATGTGCGCCGCGGGGTCAGCGCCTGCCTGACGCTCGATGACCTCAAAGCGTACTTCCTCTCGCGGGGAGCCGACCTTGAGGGCACGGTGCTCATTGAGATGGAGGCAGACTTGAGTGATGACGAGGACTTTGACGCAGACGCTGGCGCGGTGCTCGTGATTCCCCGAGAGATTGTGCGGGTGACGCCGATTGAGGAGACCGGGTTGTTTCGGTTCCTCGGGCACTCGCTCGACGAAATCCTGGAGGACGTCGAGCAACGCTTCGCTGATCAGATTCGCAAAGCAGATGACTATCGTTGGACGCTCGCTCAAATCCTCGAATCGGAGTGGGACTTGAGCGAGGAGCAGGGTCAGTTCCAGTATCAGTTGGAGTGGCACAACAAGGTCGAGTCGTTCCTCGACCGAGTTCTGGAGGGATGAAAAATGGCGAAGGTTTGCGAGATTGAGGCGGTTCGCGAGGCGTTGCTTTTGGTTGATTGGGAGCCAGAGACCTGTCAGAACCCAGCATCTCACACGCTCTACTGGACCCCCGATCATCTCCGCCGGTCAGCACAGGCGGCCCGAAATGAGACGATGGGCCGCGAGACGTTCCACCTGTGCGACAAGTGCGCACAGGAAATCCAGGAACTCTTCGAACAGTTCCCGGACCCATGGGTGAGCATCGATGAGCCGCCTGCACCATTCGAAGATTGAGCCGGCCCGCGATGGTCCGCCGGAGATGGCCTCCCGGCGCTGATGAGGCAGCCCGCTAAAATTCGGAGAAAGGTAGGTAACTCAAATGCTTGTTAATGTGACGCCGCACACGATCAACGTGATTCTACCGGACGGGAGCACCATGGACATTCCGCCAAGCGGCACGGTTGCACGTGTCGCTAGTCAGTCGGTGCAGGTCGGTGACGTGGATGGCATCCCCGTTTTCGCCGTCGCCTTTGGCGACATCACGGGGTTGCCTGAGCCACAGGATGGCACGGTGTTTGTCGCTAGCACCCTCGTCGCGCAGGCCGCAGCCAAGGCGGGTCGCAAGGACGTCTTGAGCCCGCAGACGGTGCGCGACTCCGACGGGAATATCGTCGGTTGCAACGGTTTCCAGACATTCGCGTGATTGCATGTCGTCCGTAGCTAGGCGTCGGGACTGTAGTCCCGGCTCCCGTGGTGCGGATGACGCACACAATAAGCCGCCATTGTGCGGCCTGGGAGGTAATTTTATGAAAACGAATGTTATTTATGGTATTGCGTTTGCGGTCGGTTACAGTGATTACAACACGCCTACCGTGCAGCGGGAGGTATCCTGGCGGGAGCTGTTGGAGGCTCCCGTCGGGACGGAATTCTACGTCGACCACAACTCCAATTGCATTCGTGGAGTTGTGGACGAAAGAGCCACGGTCGTCTATCGAGACGACCACGGCGCAGCGGTTCTGTTCCGTACCATCCGTACGTCGGATGGTATGGACGCGCGGGCTCTGCCAGATGAGCTTGAGCTCGTCTGGTTCGAGTTCTGAGTGCCTTGTCCGTAGCTAGGCCGCCCGACGTGTGTCGGGCTGCCCATGGTGCGGACAATCCGCATACTATTTGCGCCGCAAGACGGCGCGATGGGGGTTATAACATGGCCATCGAACATTATAATCAGTTCGTCACCGCTTGGGCGCTTGCCCGAGCCTATTCCCACGGCTGGGCAACTGAGATACCTTTCGGGGAGATTATCCTGGCCGTTGAGCATGCCGGAACGCCCGAAGAGTCGTGTTCAGCAATCAAAGAGTTGTACGACAGGTATTGTTACTCCGAATTCCCAACTGTTGCGGGCATCGAGTGCCCTGAGCTCGATGCCTCTGGGAATATCGTCCACGAGACGACCACCGGTCGCATGTTGTGGACAGTTTGGCCGGATGGTGCCGTCACTTTCCTGGTCGCTACGCCCTATGGTGTAGTGGCGCAGGCTGAGGTATCTGCGCCGGAGGTGGCTTGGACGCATCAAGGAGATGGCGTGCCCTACATCCGCCGCAGTGTGAACATGTGGGCGCGCAATGCGCGTCCACGGCACATCATGGCTCTGTCGAGGGCCGTGGGTGTGCTTGAGACGGTCCCCGGGCACCCTAACGGGGACGTTCTGGAGATGGCCCGATACCTCCAGAATGACCCGTTTGTCCTGCGCGACATGCCTGGCGTGCGGTCCCTGCACATCGAAGTAGACCTAGACGGGACCTACTCGACTGCTGGGCCAGGAGTCCATTTTATGGGCTCCTGGAAAGATGCAGTGAGCGGTGTGTTCGTGCCTATCGGGACGCCGTTCACTCTGCGTGATCTTGCTAGAGAGTTCGCGTATTTGTCGGCGCTTGATCCGGAGTACGCTCCTCTCGCAAGAGAGTTGGGACTCCAAGACTATGAGATCCGAGACTATAGTGCGGCATATCAGCGCGCCTCTGGGCTCGTCAGCGAAAGCTGACGGGCCTAGAGGCGTTTTGTCTTAGGAGGTGAGATGCCGTGAAACGCAGCATCGGCATCCTCGACTACTTCGTGTGCCCAAATTGCAGCGGATGGGGCTGCGCGGAGTGCATGGAAAGGTGGGGAGCTCAAAATGAGCAAGGAGATCACTTGCCTTGGCGGGACCTTACGCCGAGTGGGACCGAACCAGTGGGAGTGGGTCGACGGGACACCGGAACCACGTGTCCGTGACCTACTCCGAAATGATATTGCGCCTAACTTCCGCGTCATCGGAGGACGTAACGGTGACGTGGAAATCCCTCGGAACTGGCGAGACTATGTGGATGACCCGGCCATCGAGATGGCCATCGAATGGCTCATCAAGGAGCACGGGCGTCCAGCCGATATCTTTGGGGAGGGCATCGCCGAGGCGCTAGACGAGCATCGCGTGTTCGTTCGGGGGTATCGTGTGCCCGTTAAGGCGTGGGACGAGGTCATGAAAGTCCCAACGGGCGCACAATGGGACATCGAGCACGAAGAGGACATCTTGCAGCGCGCGGAGATGTTGCGAAGCAAACTCGAACGAGAGGAGGCGGAGAATGCCGAGACCAAGGAAGAGTAGTGGCTACCGTATCACGTGGCGCGTGACGGAAGACCTTGAGCCGTTTATCCAGCGGTTCGTGCAAGCGTTCGGCGAGGTTCCGGCGGCGATGGATACCATCGTTCGCCGGTATCGTCGTTCGCGTGAAGTAGGTGAAGAACGCCTCTACGAAGTGTTCTCACCCGATGAACTCGACTGGCTTCTCCGCACCATCGTGCCGCCCGTCGAGGGTACGGACATCGACTACATCACGGCTCAGGTCTCGGAAGCGGTGCGACTCGGGCAAACAGATGGCGTCGACGGCGAATCGGTTCTCAGTCGACTGGTGCGTCTATCAGACGCTGAACTGTTTGCGCTCGATGAGCGGAGGCGGGAACAGAGGCGGGAACATGGGTAAGTTCATGCCGCTATCCGAAATCGTTCGCGACTATCACGAGACGATGGACCGGCACAAACTCGACCGAGAACTCGTACCATACCCGTTTCGCGACCAAGCCGGGATGTTGGCAATCGCGAGGTATGGACCGCGTATCATCGACGAACAGCCTGGTCTCATCAATATCGCAGCATTGGCGCTTTCTATGCGACCTCGTGTGGTCGTACACCGGATTGCGCCGGGCGCAGTGAAGGCCGTCCACGAAACCGACCTTCACACGCTTCCCGGTGAACCGCCGATGTTGCTACGTCGTCCGTTTATCGTCGAGGCCAAGCGCATACCGGGCGAATATCTATTCGACCAAACCGTGTGCCTCGCCGGGTATCCAATGGATGAGCACATCTTTTTGCTCGGCCTCGATTATCCAGACGGGCTCATGGTGGTTCGGTGGACGCCGGAGTGGCGAGAGATGGACCTTGAGGAAGGTATCCCGATGCCGGACAACAGCCCACTCATCGACAACGTGGACGCACACCATGACTGGGCACGCGAGGCAGTACGCTTTGCATTGGTTCTGGCGCTGCACTTGGAGGCGCAACAGTCACCGCTCGAAGTGCGTGACGACATCGCGGCGTCAAGACGGTATCGGCACCCAGGACAGAGCCAAAGCAGCCCATCCAAGAATACTCGGAAGCCGGAATGGCTCGTGCGGCGTATCAGCCTGACTCGCATCACAAGGTCGGTCTCAAGCATATCATCCGGTGGGACGTCGAAAGATGAAACCGACACGCGCGGGAGCAACCTGCTGCCGGCAACCGTCATGGTACGAGGCCACCTTCGCCGACAACCCTACGGACCTGGTCGGTCTCAGCGCCGATGGGTCTATGTCGAGGCATACGAGGCTCGTCGGTGGGTCGCCCCTAAGCCACTCCGCATCGACATCAACGAGTAAAGCATGCCCTGCTCGCCACGTCGGCGGGCAGGGTTATGCCGTGCTAATCCCGTTGCAAATCTACTCGTTAGCACTGGATGATACGAAGGAGGTCTGAGACGACCCAAAACCCTTGTCTATCAAGACTAGATAGCACTCAATGACACCAGATGATACGGTAGGCCGCAAAATGAGC
>NZ_BAAJPH010000062.1:0-274 GCF_057538885.1 Alicyclobacillus sp. CIJ1
TATGCCGTGCTAATCCCGTTGCAAATCTACTCGTTAGCACTGGATGATACGAAGGAGGTCTGAGACGACCCAAAACCCTTGTCTATCAAGACTAGATAGCACTCAATGACACCAGATGATACGGTAGGCCGCAAAATGAGCCTTTGAACAACGTCGTATCATCCTGTTTGCGTGCCCTCAAAAAACGCACTATATCAAGGCTTTTCGGACATTCGTGCACAGGCAAACGACCAGTTGCAAATCCCTTGCTAATCTTCGTTATCCGAAACAACGC